>DVEF01000096.1 GCA_015295805.1 Geminocystis sp. M7585_C2015_104
GCACCATACCATTGACCACCAACCTATGAGAACCCACGAACTGTTACCCGATCTGATCGAAATCCAACGCTCCAGCTATAAATGGTTTCTGGAGCGAGGTCTCATTGAAGAACTAAACAGTTTCAGCCCCATAACCGACTATGCGGGCAAGTTGGAACTCCACTTCATAGGAGAGAAATACCGTCTAAAAGAGCCCAAGTACGACCTGGAAGAGGCTAAAAGAAGGGATGCCACTTATTCGGTACAGATGTATGTACCGACAATACTGTTAAACAAGGAAACGGGCGAAAGGAAAGAGCAAGAGGTATTTATAGGCGATCTGCCCCTGATGACAGACAGGGGCACCTTCCTCATCAACGGTGCGGAAAGGGTAATTGTCAATCAGATTGTGCGTTCGCCAGGGGTATATTTCAAGTCAGAGGTTGATAAAAACGGCAAAAAAACCTACTCCGCTTCCATTATCCCAAACCGAGGGGCATGGTTGAAGTTTGAGACTGACAAAAATGGCATTGTCTGGGTCAGAATCGACAAAACCCGCAAAATCTCGGCTCAGGTACTGTTAAAGGCCATCGGGCTGACGGACAAGGAAATTTTTGACCGACTGCGCCACCCGGACTTCTACCACCGAACCATCGAAAAAGAGGGGAACTTCACCACCGATGAGGCCTTGATGGAATTATACAAAAAACTCCGTCCGGGAGAACCCCCTACCGTCAGTGGTGGTCAGTCCCTACTGGAAAGCCGCTTCTTTGACCCCAAACGCTACGACTTGGGGAAGGTAGGACGTTATAAAATCAACAAAAAGCTACGCCTTACCATCCCAGAAAACGTCCGCACCCTCACCGTGGACGACATAATCGCCGTGGTGGACTACCTGATCAACCTAGAATTCGACATTGGGAGTGTGGACGATATAGACCACCTGGGCAACCGCAGGATCAGAAGTGTGGGGGAACTGTTACAAAACCAGGTGAGGATAGGCCTTTCTCGTCTGGAAAGAATCATCAGGGAAAGAATGACAGTAGGAGATCCCAATACCCTCACCCCGGCCGCCCTAGTTAACCCTAAACCCCTGGTGGCTGCCATTAAGGAATTCTTCGGCTCCTCCCAACTGTCCCAGTTCATGGATCAGACCAATCCCCTGGCAGAATTAACCCACAAACGTCGTATTTCTGCCCTGGGGCCAGGAGGACTCAGTCGTGATCGGGCCGGCTTTGCCGTAAGAGATATTCACCCCAGTCACTACGGCCGCATTTGCCCCATCGAAACCCCTGAGGGTCCCAACGCCGGTCTCATCGGCTCCCTTGCTACCTATGCCCGGGTAAACGAGTACGGATTTATAACTACGCCGTATTACAAGGTAGAGAATGGGAGAGTACGTTGGGATCTGCCTCCCGAATACCTCACAGCCGACGAAGAAGACGACAAGAGAATAGCCGCCCCGGATGTGGCCACCGACGAACAAGGGAATATTCTGGGAGAAACAGTACCTATCCGCTACCGTCAGGAGTTTTCCACCACCACCCCAGACCAGGTGGACTACATAGCCGTCTCCCCAGTGCAAATTGTATCCGTGGCCACATCCCTCATCCCCTTCCTAGAACACGATGACGCTAACCGCGCCCTCATGGGCTCCAATATGCAAAGACAGGCGGTGCCACTGTTACGCCCCTCTCGTCCCCTTGTGGGGACAGGCTTGGAAGCCCAGGCGGCACGGGACTCCGGTATGGTGGTGGTATCTCGCCATCACGGCAAGGTCACCTATGTGGATGCCAAAACCATAAAAGTAAAAACTAAGGACGGACAGGAAATCGTCTACAACCTCCAGAAATACGAGCGTTCTAACCAGGATACCTGTCTGAACCAAAAACCAATAGTAGACGAAGGGGAAGAGGTAGTCCCCGGTCAGGTATTAGCCGATGGCGCCGCCACGGAGGGAGGAGAACTGGCCCTGGGACAAAACGTCCTCATCGCCTACATGCCCTGGGAAGGCTACAACTATGAAGATGCTATCCTCATCAGTGAAAGACTAGTTCAGGAAGACGTATATACTAGCATACACATAGAAAAATATGAGATAGAAGCCCGTCAGACAAAGTTAGGGCCAGAAGAAATCACCCGCGAAATACCTAATGTGGGAGAGGAGGCCCTGGCTAACCTGGATGAGAATGGAATTATCAGGGTCGGCGCCTGGGTGGAAGCCGGAGACATTCTGGTGGGGAAGGTAACTCCTAAAGGAGAGTCTGAACAACCCCCGGAAGAAAAACTACTGCGTGCTATATTTGGGGAAAAAGCCAGAGACGTACGAGACAACTCCCTGCGTCTGCCAAACGGGGAAAGAGGACGGGTCATCTATGTCCGTGTCTTCACCCGCGAACAGGGAGACGAACTTCCTCCAGGCGCGAACATGGTTGTAAGAGTATATGTGGCACAGAAGAGAAAGATCCAGGTGGGGGATAAAATGGCGGGAAGACACGGCAACAAGGGAATTATCTCCCGCATCCTACCCCGGGAAGATATGCCCTACCTGCCTGATGGGACGCCAGTGGACATAGTACTCAACCCCCTAGGGGTGCCCTCCCGGATGAATGTGGGACAGGTGTATGAGTGTCTGATGGGATGGGCGGCCGAACACCTGGGTTGTCGTTTCAAGATAACCCCCTTCGACGAGATGTATGGGGAAGAGGCTTCCCGTCACACCGTCCATGCCCTTTTGAAGGAGGCCGCCGAAAAATCCGGCAAGGACTGGATTTTCAACCCCGACAATCCCGGTAAGATCCAGCTCTATGACGGCCGCACTGGTGAGCCCTTCGACCAACCGGTGACAGTGGGCAAGGCTTACATGCTCAAACTGGTACACTTGGTAGATGATAAAATCCACGCCCGCTCCACCGGCCCTTACTCCCTGGTAACTCAACAACCCCTGGGTGGTAAAGCCCAACAGGGGGGTCAAAGATTCGGGGAAATGGAAGTATGGGCGTTGGAGGCCTACGGGGCAGCCTATACCCTACAAGAGCTCTTAACCATTAAATCTGACGACATGCAGGGAAGGAATGAGGCCCTCAATGCTATCGTCAAGGGCCAGCCGATACCCCAACCTGGAACCCCCGAGTCCTTCAAGGTGTTATTGCGAGAACTTCAATCCCTGTGTCTGGACGTCTCTGTCCACAAGGTGGTGGAACGAGAGGATAAAAGTGTTGAAGATATTGAGGTGGACCTAATGGAGTCCGACCATCGTTCCTCGCCAAGACGTCCCACCTACAAAGAAGAATACAACCTCGTCAGTCTGGGACAGGAAGATTACGATGAGGACGACGAGGAATAGTAACAGATGCCCCTTGCCCCCTTTTAACACCTCAGTCCTATATACCATACCCATTTAGCAGGCCATGAAGTCCAAAAATCCTAAACCCGTCTTCTACAACAAGGTAATTGATAAAGGCTCCCTGAAAAAACTCATCGCTACCACCTACAGCGAATACGGTGCCGCCCGGTGCGCCTATATGTGCGACTTTTTGAAAACCATGGGCTTCCACTACGCCACCCAGGCGGCCGTCTCCATCAGCATTGAAGACCTTAAAGTCCCCCCTCAGAAAAAGGCTCTCCTAGCGGCAGCGGAAAAAACTATAAAGGAAACAACAGAGCGCTACGTGAACGGGGAAATCACCGAGGTGGAACGTTTCCAAAAGGTAATTGACACTTGGAATGACACCTCCGAAGCCCTTAAGGACGAGGTAGTACGCTATTTCCAAGAAACAGACCCCCTCAATTCCGTTTACATGATGGCCTTCTCCGGCGCCCGCGGTAACATCAGCCAGGTGCGTCAGTTGGTGGGAATGCGGGGCTTAATGGCTGACCCCCAAGGGGAAATCATCGACCTGCCCATCAAGACCAATTTCCGGGAAGGCCTCACGGTTACCGAGTACATCATCTCCTCCTATGGGGCTCGTAAAGGGCTAGTAGACACCGCCCTTCGCACAGCAGACTCCGGTTATCTCACACGCCGTCTAGTAGACGTAGCTCAGGACGTCATTGTCCGGGAGACAGACTGTGGCACCACCAGGGGCATTTATCTCACTGCCATCAAAGACGGCGATCGCGTTCTGTTGCCACTGGCCGACCGTCTCTTCGGCCGCGTCCTAGCAGAGGATATTGTTGACCCCAACACCGGCGAACTCATTGCCCCCCGCAACACTGTGATGGACGAAAAATTGGCTAAGAAAATAGCCTCCCTCACAGACGGGGTAAAAGTTCGTTCCCCCCTCACCTGTGAAAGCTCCCGCTCTGTGTGTCAAAAGTGCTACGGATGGTCCCTGGCTCACTGTGAATGGGTAAACCTAGGAGAGGCCATCGGCATCATCGCCGCCCAATCCATAGGCGAACCGGGCACCCAGTTGACCATGCGCACCTTCCACACCGGTGGTGTCTTTACCGGAGAAGTAGCTCGTCGTATTACAAGTCCAGTGGCAGGAGAAGTTAAATTCCCCAGACGCGTAAAACTCAGAGAAACCCGAACCCGTCACGGGGAACAAAAAATGCAACTGGAAACTGCCTGTGAGATCACCGTCGGCAGCGAGAAGGTATCCCTCCCAGCCGGCAGTCTTTTGGCTGTAAAGGCCGGGGATATCGTCAAGGAAAATGACCTGTTGGCGGAGGTAATGCCTCCCAAGAGTCGTTCCACGGAAAAAGCAACTAAAGACGTAGTTTCTGACCTGTCTGGCGAGATTCTGTTCGACAATATCTCCCCTGAAAGCAAAACCGACAAGCAAGGTAATACCACTACTACCGCCACCCGCAATGGCCTAATCTGGATCGTTTCTGGGCAAGTATACAACCTGCCACCTGGGGCCGAACCGGCAGTAAGGAATGGCCAAAAGGTAAAACGAGGGGATGTTTTGGCACAAACCCTCTTCAAAACCAAAAGTGGCGGCGTCTGTCGCGGCGTCTCCTCCTGGCAACAAGATGGGGAAATAGAAGTCGTCACCGCCTCCGTCACTCTCGATCAGGCAGATGTATACCTGGAACAACACGGAAATCAACAACAATACGTCATTCACACCCAGCGAGGAGATCGTTTCGCCCTCAAGGTATTACAAGGCACCAAGGTATACAACAACCAGGTGGTAGCCGAACTCATCGATGATACCTACGTTACCGAAACCGGGGGCATCATCCGTTATGCCGGCCTGGAAACCGGAAGGGGCAACAAAAAACAAGGTTATGAAGTCCTAAAAGAGGGCACTATAATCTGGATTCCCGAAGAATGCCATGAGGTGAATAAAGACATCTCCCTCCTGCTGGTAGAAGATGGACAATATGTAGAAGCCGGCACCGAAATTGTAAAAGATATATACTGTCAGTCCAGCGGTGTAGTAGAGGTTATCCAGAAAAATGACATCCTCCGGGAGGTAATCATCAAGCCCGGGAAATTATACTTAGACCTGGACCCCGATTATGTGGCTCATATTGAAGAAGACTCTATCCTACCCCCAGGCACTCAAATCAGTGCCGATGTTGTAACAGAAGAAGAATACTTTGCCCAGTTTGTAGACACCCCCGAAGGAGTAGGTTTGTTACTCCGTCCCATTAAACAATACTACGTCGTCAACCGCACCAAGTCCCCCTCCCAAGAGTCCTTCAATACCCAAGGAGCCTCCATAAACCTCCGTCCAGTACTTAAAATCTTCTACAAGGACGGTGAAAGAGTCAAAAGCGTAGACGGAGTCCAACTGGTTAGCACCCAGCTGGTGTTGGAAGCCAGTGAGGGGATGAGTGCAGACATAGAGCTAATACCCCAAGAAGATAAAGAAAACTGCTATCGTCTTCAAATCGTCGTTCTGGAATCTATTATCCTCCGTCGCGAATTAGAATCCGAACCTAATATCATTACCCGAGTCTTGGTAAAAGACGGCCAGCAAGTACCTCCTGGAGCAACCATCGGTATTACCGAACTGCTGTGTCAAGAAGACGGTATTGTCCAGGGAGTAAGGGAAGGACAGGAATCCATCCGTCGAATTCTAGTAGTCCGCAGTTCTGACCTGTATACACTGGAAACAGAGGAAAAACCCTCTTGTAAAGAAGGTCAGTTTTTGAAAAAAGGAGACCTCATTGCTCCCGGCGTACCAGTACCCGAACCAGGAAGAGTACTCAAGATAGAAGGGAACAAATTTGTATTACGACGTTCTCGTCCCTATCGCATATCTGCGGGCGCCATACTACACGTAACTCAAGGGGAACTGGTACAACGAGGCGAAGTCCTGGCATCCCTCGTGTTCGAGCGGGCAAAAACCGGTGACATCGTTCAAGGTTTGCCCAGAATTGAGGAGTTGTTGGAGGCCAGGAAGCCAAAAGAACCAGCTATAATAGCCCGTCGTGGGGGAATCTGTAAAATAGAATACCGGGATGAAGACCCCATCTGCATCAAGGTAATAGAGGATGACGGTGCCATCGCCGAATACCCCCTCACTCAGAATCAAAATGTCATCGTCAGTGACAACCAACGGGTGGAAGTGGGACAATCTCTGACCGATGGTATCCCTAACCCCCACGAACTGCTTGATGTTTACTTCTCCTACTATCTAGAAGAAAAAAACATGAGCATGTATGAGGCTACCCTGGCTGCCTGGGAAAAAGTCCAGTTGTTTATAGTTAACCAAGTGCAGTCGGTGTACCTCTCCCAGGGCATCGAAATTGCCGACAAACACATCGAGGTTATCGTAAGACAGATGACTACCAAAGTACGGGTGGATGACGGGGGTGATACCACTCGTCTACCCGGCGAGCTGGTAGAATTGCGTCAGGTGGAGAAAGACAACGAAAACATAGCCCTCATAGGTGGTGCCCCTATTCAGTATACCCCCATAGTAATGGGTATTACTAAGGCCAGCCTAAACACCGACAGCTTTATCTCCGCCGCAAGCTTCCAAGAAACTACAAGGGTACTGACGGAGGCCGCCATTGAAGGCAAGAGCGACTGGTTGAGGGGATTGAAAGAAAATGTGATTATAGGGCGTCTTATCCCTGCTGGCACTGGCTTTAATGCCTATTTGCGCCCCGACAATGACGCCAATGACAAGGGAGCGACACGCACCAATGGTTCCCTTGTGGGCGGCAGTCTACCAGAGTCATCTGCCCCCCCTGCCAATACCCCTCAAACAGAAGTAGACGACGTGCTGATCGACGATCAAACTGCCCGTCAGTTCGCCAGCGAGGAGGAAATCTAACGCCCTAACTTATACCCCGGGGGTATGTTGTTGTCCACATGCCCCTTTTTTTTTATTAATTTTTCTGTTTACTTGGTCTTTGGCCTTCCAGGCAAATAGCACAATTATCTTCTCTCTTTTCCTTTTGTGAATCCTCTTGGCTCCCTATACAATATGTCAAAATAATCTTCAACATTTTTTGTCTCTATTTTCATGGTTAGAACAATAGCAATATCCGGGGAAAAGGGTAAATATTAAGATTTTTGGAAACACCGTGTACCCCTGGGGAAGGCGGGTTACAATGACGGTGTAGTGTTATATTTTTCTGTCAAACTATGTGTACAGATTGCGGCTGCAGTGTCACTCCCCAAGAAGTATCTATCAACAACCAACCAGTAGGAGGAAACAACAGCCATACCCTCCATATCCACCAGTCAATTCTGGCTAAAAACAATCACATTGCCCATCACAACCGGGAATTCTTCAGGGAAAAAAACATATACGTTGTAAACATTCTCTCCTCCCCAGGCGCCGGCAAAACCACTTTTATTCAGAGAATGCTTACCGATTTGAAAAATACCTATAAAACAGCAGTAATTGTCGGCGATTTGGCTACCGATAATGATTCTAAAAAAATAGCACAGGTAACAAACCAAGTGGTACAAATTAACACGGGTGATGTCTGTCACCTAGAAGCCGACATGGTAAGAAAAGCCCTGAAAAATCTCAACCTGGATCACTGTCAGCTATTAATCATTGAAAATGTGGGAAATTTGGTTTGTCCATCCGCCTATGATTTGGGGGAAAATGAGAGAATCGCTATTCTATCTGTCACCGAGGGAGAAGACAAACCCTTAAAATACCCTACCCTCTTCAAGACGGCAAGTGTGGTTATTATCAATAAAATAGACATTGCTCAGGTGGTAGAATTTGACCATCAACTGGCTGTCAACAATATAAAAACCATTGCCCCTCAAGCTGAAATATTTATGGTTTCCGCCCGCACCGGCGAAGGCATGCAACAATGGTATAAACACCTCCAGGAAAAAATACAGTCTGCTGTGGCAGCAGCAGTTTAATTCCAGGAGAAACTCATAGGCCTTCCCCCTGGGAAATTTCTTGGATTTTTTCTAACAGTAAAACCCAGTGTTTCTCCTCTGGACTAAACTTATTTTCTTTAAGAGAATCTTCTAACCATTTTTTGTCTTCCTCCGTCATCAAACGGGGAGAAAGATAACAAAGTCGGGATAAATCCCATCCCCAAATCGCTACTTTGCCATCCCCACCAGCGGTAATCAAATTGCGTCCATCCGCAGTGAATTTAATAACCGTAATATGGGATTGGTGGACATCAAGGGTGTTGATATTTTCCCCAGTCTCTAAATTCCAAAGTTGCACAATGCCGTCAACGCCGCCAGTGGCCAAAAGACGCCCATCTGGACTGATGTCCAAACAGAAAACACTATCCGAATGCCCCTCCAAAGAAAACTTCACGGTATTGTCGGCAACATTCCACACCTTGACAGTACCATCACTACTGCCAGAAACCAGGGTTTTACCATCAGGGGTGATGCCAAGACACCAAACAGGGCCAAAATGTTCCTCCAAAGTGGCGATTTCCTCACCCTCCGTTAGGGACCATAGCTTGATGGTACAATCCTGACTAGCAGAGGCCAAAATTTGACTGTCTGGGGTGACGGCTAAATCCCATACCCCGTCTTCGTGTCCAAAAAGATTATACAGGTGGTCCCCCTCGGGTAAACGCCAAACACGAATACTATTGTCTCTCTTGCCCCCACAGGCAATCAACAGGGTGTCATCCGGGGATATAATTACCCTTTGCACCTCCCGCGAAAAACCCCTTAAACTCTTAAATAATCTTGCTTGAGGATACTGCCACAGACGCACCTCTTGGTAACTGGCACTAGCTATCAGCTTAGCACTTTTAGTCATGGCTAAGGACCAAACAGAGGCGACATTGGCAGAAAGACGAGTTATTAGATTGCCCTCTGGCAGACGCCAAAGAGACACGGTTTTGTCTCTACTCCCCGCCGCTAGAATTGTACCATCTTGGTTTAGACACAGACTGGTAACGGGTTTTAAATGCCCTTTAAGGGTTTTGTTGAGTTTACCAGAGTTCAAGTCCCAAATATGTATTAATTCCCCGGAAGTAGTAATTACACTCTGACCATCAGGGGTAACCACAATCGCCTCTACCGCCTGGGAATGACCTTCTAAAACGTGGAGACATCTAACTAAGTTCCCCTGAGGAGGGGTATTTGTTTTGATATTCCCTAAAATCTCACTGAATTCGGCTATTTTCTGTTTCAGATAATCATCTTTGATGGACAAACGCTTAGTTTCCAGTTTCTTGATGATGGGGATGCCATAAACTGGGGGCGCAAAAGAAAGCATCTGCCACAACGTCTCCCATTCCTTGCCCCGGGAAAGGGTTTGAATGATGGCCTGCCACTGGTTTGCAGTCAGCAACCCAACTCTTTTCCCCTTCTTGCCACCTAATACCGTCCAAACCCATTCTACTCTGCCCAGAGATGCCCCATGTTGGTCAATTCTTTGTCTCAGCTGTGGCGAAGCCTTTTGATATAACTGAGCCATCAACTCCGATTCTGGATCTATTTGCCGATAAAGCTCCCACTGTTGGGTAAAATAACAAAAAAGAGCCGCCTGTGGCGCTTCGGAAGGGATATAGCCACACTCCTTGGCAATTTCTAGGGCGGCAGTGTTGTTTTCCTCACTGGCAAGACGACAAATCTCCCCCTGCAACTCCACCGTGGCCAGGGAAGACAACCACTCCCTGGCAGTGTTTTTAAGAGATATGTCCGTCTCCTGACTGTAAATTTCCAGCAAAGGGGAAATAACAACCTTGCCCTTTTCCTCCAAAATCCCTTTCCATCCCACATTGAGGGCAGTCAAAACCCTTAGTTTTAAGGGATAGGACGCAACCCAACCCTTCAGTTTTAGAATCTTTGCCAACTCCCCATCCCTCGTTTCTGCCCAAACACGACATACCACATCAATTAGTTCAGTATCCTGTATTTTAATTTGTCTGAGGTGATTTAACACCAGATTGCGAAAACCCTTATCTTCCGAAAAAAAACAATAAGCCCTAATTACCAATTCCAAGGCATCCGGATGGCGCGCCTCCAGTAACTCCCTTGCCGCCTTTTGCCGCAGCATGTCAGCCAAGAAAGGGGTTTGATTGTACAATTGTTCCTCCAGTCTCTTTAACCTACCCTCGTCCATCATAAAAACTCCCATCGGGGCTTGACAATAATTATATCGACAACCACAGGACAAACACTCTTCTCTCTCCCCACAAATGGCCGCAAACCCCAATTGTCCTCTCTGTCTCTACATATAAACTCACCTTATAAACACCATTGGCCAGGAGATTTGTCATAAATACCTATAGACAATCAGATTAGATAAGTTAATCAAAGTCAGAAAAAAAAATAATCTTAAATAGTTGTCCAAGAAAAGAGAAAATGATCCTCTTCATGCTAATATGGACCCTCGAAAGAAAAAACAGAAAAACCAACTTCCCTAAAAGGAGTTACTACAATAACCTATATAAGCATAATTGATATATAGGGAGGAATACAAAAATGGCACAAGTAGGATTTAAGGCCGGTGTGCAGGATTATCGTCTGACGTACTACACACCGGACTATACCCCCAAAGACACAGACCTGTTAGCGTGTTTCCGTGTAACCCCCCAGCCAGGAGTACCCCCAGAAGAAGCAGCCGCAGCAGTAGCAGCAGAGTCCTCCACCGGAACCTGGACCACCGTTTGGACTGACAACCTAACTGATTTGGAACGCTATAAGGGCCGTTGCTACAACATCGAACCAGTACCAGGGGAAGAAAATCAATACTTCGCCTTCGTAGCCTACCCCCTCGACCTGTTTGAAGAGGGCTCCGTCACCAACATGCTAACATCCCTGGTAGGGAACGTTTTCGGTTTCAAGGCCCTTCGAGCACTACGGCTGGAGGACATTCGTGTTCCAGTAGCCTTGGTAAAAACCTTCCAGGGACCTCCCCACGGAATTGTAGTAGAAAGGGACAAGCTGAATAAATACGGTCGTCCCCTGTTGGGTTGCACCATCAAACCCAAACTGGGGCTGTCTGCTAAAAACTATGGTCGCGCCGTATATGAGTGTCTCCGTGGTGGCCTAGACTTCACCAAAGACGACGAAAACATCAACTCCCAACCCTTCATGCGTTGGCGCGATCGCTTCCTGTTTGTCCAAGAAGCAGTGCAAAAAGCCCAAGCGGAAACCGGTGAAATCAAGGGACACTACCTAAATGTTACCGCCCCCACCTGTGAGGAAATGCTAAAGCGGGCCGAATTCGCCAAAGAGATAGGTGCCGTCATCATCATGCACGACTTCCTCACCGCCGGTTTCACCGCCAACACCACCCTGGCCAAGTGGTGTCGCGACAACGGCGTACTACTCCACATCCACCGGGCGATGCACGCCGTAATTGACCGTCAGAAAAATCATGGCATCCACTTCCGCGTATTGGCTAAGTGTCTCCGCCTCTCTGGTGGTGACCACCTCCACAGTGGTACTGTTGTAGGTAAGCTGGAAGGGGACCGCGCCGCTACCCTCGGCTTCATCGACCTCATGCGGGAGGACTATGTAGAAGAGGATCGTTCTCGTGGGATCTTCTTCACCCAGGACTATGCCTCCATGCCCGGTGTATTGCCTGTGGCCTCTGGTGGTATTCACGTATGGCACATGCCCATCCTGTTGGACATCTTCGGCGATGACGCCTGCTTCCAATTCGGTGGTGGAACACTGGGACACCCATGGGGTAACGCCCCTGGTGCAACCGCCAATCGTGTGGCCCTAGAAGCCTGTGTACAAGCCCGCAATGAAGGCCGCTCTCTCGCCCGGGAAGGCAATGAAATCATCAAAGAGGCCGCCCGTTGGTGCCCAGAATTGGCCGCTGCTTGCGAACTCTGGAAAGAAATCAAGTTCGAGTTTGAAACCGTTGACACCCTCTAAGTTTCAGTGGTAACAGCCCAAGGGAAGAGCTCTTGCTATAAACCAAAGGTTATAAATGGATTAAGAGAGTTCTCCCCTTTTCAGGGCTAAACCCCACTGGAAATATGTACTACAAAAACATTGCAAAGGATACGGCGCGGGTGCTACAAAGCTATCTCACCTACCAGGCTGTTAAAATAATCATCAGTCAACTCAGTGAGACTAACCCCCAGCAGGCTATGTGGCTAAGTCAGTACAGTGATCGGACTAAAGTCCAAGACGGGGAAAGCTATCTTAGCCAGCTGTTGGGGGAAAACAAGGAGCTGGTGTTACGGATTTTAACAGTCAGGGAGGATATAGCTAATCATATCCTGGAGTTCTTGCCAGAAATGGTCAAAACCAACATCCTTCAGTCCAATATTGAACACCGTCGCCGTCTCCTGGAAAGTCTAACTCAGGTCTCCCCTAATGACAGTCAACAGTTTCATCCAGAAATAGACTCTAAACCGTTAGACAATAAGGAAGAATAGGCATATGCAAACTCTACCAAAAGAACGTCATTACGAAACCCTCTCCTACCTACCTCCCATGACTGACCAACAGATTCTCAAACAAATACAATATCTGTTGGATCAGGGTTACATTCCCGCTATAGAATTTGAAAAGGATCCTACCCCCACCGATCACCACTGGACTTTGTGGAAACTGCCTCTGTTTAATGCTAAAACCCCTCAAGAGGTATTAAACGAAGTCCGTGAGTGCAAAGCCCAATACCCGGATCATTATATCCGCGTTATTGGCTTTGACAACATCAAACAGTGTCAAACCCTCAGCTTTATCGTTTACAAGCCCAACGCCAGCCGTTTTTAATAATCTAAACAGCTCGTAACATCTCTCTCAGACTGGGGTAGCCTTGTGCTACCTTTTTATTTTTTCATAATTCAGCCGCCTCCCACTCCCCCATGCCACAATAGAAACAACAGATTGCTGACTCCCCTGTCATGTATCCCTGGATTTTCACCCTTGTCTTGGCTTTCTCTAGCACTTCCCCTACGCCCCCCAACCCCTATTCCTCCTCCCTCATATCCCAATACCCCTCAGATGTCCAACAATTGTACGACCAGGTGAATCTATTATACCACCGGGGAGAATATGCAAAAGCCATTGTCTTGGCAGAAGAGTTGTTGGCAAGGGTGAAGGAAAAATTTGGTCACCAGAGTATGGAAACGGCTATTGCTATCAACGTCATTGGACATCTCCAGGAGGAATTGGGTAATTATACCCAGGCAGAGGAATTGTTTCAACAATCCCTTACTATCCTCAGTAAAACAGTGGGAGAAAATCATCCCTACACCGCCACAGTCATTAACAATTTGGGATTGCTATACTCCTATCAAGGTAAGTACCCACAGGCAGAAGAATTGTTAATGAAATCCCTACAAATACGAATTCGCCTTAGGGGGGAAGAAGATGGTAGTGTGGCAGAGTCCCTCAACAATCTTGGTATGCTATACTACTACCAGGGTAGATATGACCAGGCAGAGTCTTTTTATCAAAGGGCGATAATAGTGGCCCGGAGGGCCTTTGGCGACAACCACCCTACCACTGCCACCCTCCTCAGCAATCTGGCTCAACTCTACACCACTGCCGGCAATTATATCAGGGCGGAGTCCCTCCTACAACAGTCCCTCTCCATCCGCCAAGAGGTTTTGGGAGATAAACATCCAGACACCGCCTACTCTCTCAACAATTTGGGCTTGTTATACTACCAGCAAGGCAACTATGCCGAAGCAGAAAAACTGTTTGCCAAAGCCTTATATATTTTCCAGGAAACGCTGGGGGAAAAAAATCCCATTGCCGCCACCGCCTTCAACAATCTAGCAGAATCCTATAGCCAACAGGGGAAAACAAATCAAGCCCTACCCCTTTATGAAAAATCCCTACAAATCAGACTGGAAATTCTAGGAGAGATACATCCTGATGTTGCCCAGTCTTACAACAATATAGCCGGAATTTATTTTGACAGCCATGATTATCAGCAAGCCGCCATTTTATACGCCAAAGCCCTAGAAATCCAAAAACAAACTGTAGGGGAAAAACATGCCGACACCATCCGAATTTTAATAAACCTGGCCGAATCTTTCCTTCGTTTAGGACAATACCAAACAGCAGAAACCCAATTCCAAAATGGCTTAAACCTGGCTAGAGAGGTTTTGGGGGATAAACACCCCATTTTGGCAGAATCCCTCTCGAGTTTGGCTTCCCTCTACTGGCTAACTAAAAAATATCCCCTGGCATTAGACTATCTCCAACAGACCACAGAAGTGGAAGAATACAATCTTAGTCAGTTTCTCTACTTCATCGGCGATGAATCCCGAAAACTCCTTTATCTTAACACCCTAAAAGGTACTACTAATGCAAGTATCTCCCTTCACCTAAATTACCTCCCAGACAATAAAAAAGCAGCAGAATTGGCTTTAACCACCATCCTCCGTCGCAAGGGAAGAGTCTTAGACGCCATGAGTGATATCATGGCTACTCTGCGTCAAAACAGTAACCCCCAAACAGAAGCCCTATTTGACAGTCTAGCCCAAAAGAAAAGTCTATTGGCCAGTCTTAGTCTTGGCAAAACTAACCTTCCTCCCCCCATATACCAACAAACCCTTCTTCGCCTGGAGGAGGAAATCCGTCAACTGGAAACACAACTGTCTGCCAAAAGTGCCCAGTATCGAACCCTGACTCAACCTATCGCCCTTGAAGCCGTCAGAGAAGCCCTCCCACAAGACACCGTTTTGGTAGAATACACCATCTATCACCCTCTTAATGTCAAAACCCTTGCCTTGGAAAAACCCCGTTATGCCGCCTACCTACTACATCCAGACGGCAATGTGCAGGGAATAGACTTGGCAGAAGCAGAGACAATAGACTCCCTTATAACTCAGTTTCGCCTCAATCTAGCCGCCGGGGAAGAGGGAGACTCTACAGTCTTAACCCAGTCTAGCCAACAACTATATCAACTACTGTTTCAACCCCTATTACCCTACCTACAAGACAAAAAAAACCTATTTATATCCCCCGATGGGCAGTTAAATTTAATCCCCTTTGCCGCCCTACAAGACAATAAGGGTAATTATCTCATAGAAGAGTACACCTTCAACTATCTTACCAGTGGCAGAGAGCTACTTAGAATCCAAAATCGTTTCCCCTCCGCCTCCCCCCCTGTGATTGTAGCCGCGCCAGACTACGACTCGGAATACAAGATAGATGTCAAAGTTATCAATAGAGGAGTTAGAAGAAACATCCAGTTAAGAAACCTCAGTTGTTGTACACCCCTGGAAGGCACTAAACAAGAAGCCCAAGCCATTATATCCCTTATCCCCGATTCTCAACTCTATGTGGGAGTCGAGGCGACTGTAGATAAACTTTTTACCCTCAGAGCTCCAAAGATACTACACATAGCTACCCATGGCTTTTTCCTACCTCCCCCCGCCGCCGCAACCCCTAACCTCATACCACTAAATCCTCGACAAAACCCCACGATTCAAGACAACCCCCTCTTGTTTTCCGGATTGGCTTTCGCCGGCTTCAACCCCAGTAAGGGGAAAACGGAAGGCGTTTTAACCGCTTTGGAAGCCACTAATTTGTACCTGTGGGGTACTCAATTAGTAGTATTGTCAGCCTGTCAAACGGGAGTGGGAGAGGTGCGTCAAGGGGAGGGAGTATATGGCTTAAGACGGGCACTAGTATTGGCAGGCGCGGAGAGTCAGTTAATCAGTCTTTGGGATGTTTTTGATGATGCCACCAGGGAGTTGATGGGTAAATACTATCTTCGACTCGCCAGAGGTGAAGAAAGAGTACAGGCCCTCCGTCAGGTACAATTAGAAATGCTAAACAGTAAACAATACCAGCATCCCGTCTTCTGGGCTGCCTTTATCCCCTCAGGAGACTGGCGTAGTCTCTACTGAGGGCAAGGGATAATTGTAGAATTAGGAGCTAAACACAGTAACTGCAGACTTTATGAAAATTGCCATCTTGTCTCAGGATAGTCACCTCTACTCCACCCGCAGACTCAAAGAGGCGGGAGAAAAAAGAGGGCATGAGATGAGAGTCATAAACTACCTGAGATGCTACATTAATATTGCTTCCGGCAAGCCTTCTATTGTCTACAAGGGGAAAGAATTAGAAAATTTTGATGCGGTTATCCCCCGCATAGCCGCATCTCGCACCTTCTACGGTTGTGCAGTGGTAAGACAGTTTGAAGTAATGGGGGTATTTAGTGCCAATGAATCCCAAGCTATTTCTCGCTCCAGGGACAAATTGCGTTGTATCCAGATTCTAGCTAAGGAGGGAATAGGCTTGCCAGTCACAGGTTTCGCTCACGACACCGAAGACATTGATGGTTTAATAAAAGCAGTGGGTGGCGCCCCTGTAGTCATCAAGTTATTAGAAGGCACTCAGGGTATCGGCGTAGTGCTGGCAGAAACCCATCAAGCCGCTAAATCTGTCATTCAGGCCTTTCGAGGCTTGAATGCTAATATCTTAGTACAAGAATACATTAAAGAGGCCCAAGGCACAGACATCCGTTGCTTTGTCATTGGCAACAAGGTGGTAGCCGCCATGAAAAGACAAAGTGCTGACGGCGAATTTCGCTCCAACCTCCACCGCGGCGGCAGGGCAGAAAAAGTCAAACTCACCCCCGAGGAAAGAATGACAGCTATACGCTCGGCCAAAGCCATGGGGCTGCGTATTGCTGGTGTGGATCTATTGCGTTCCAATCATGGCCCCGTAGTAATGGAAGTCAACTCCTCCCCCGGCTTAGAAGGCATCGAAAAGGCCACCCAAATCGACATCGCCGACAAGATCATCGAATTCATCGAAAAAAGCGTCCAAAACGGCAACACGAATGGCAGCCGTATTCAGTACTAGCACTGTCCTCCTACAATCCCCCATTTACCACTTCTATCTTGCCCCCTGCCTCCTTTGCTTTATCTTACTTAACTTATCTTATTTTTGACGGCAAAAGCCCATTATACTACTAACCTCATTGTATATTAGGTTTCTTGGATTGTCAACTTTGATAGAGGCAGAGTACACAAGTTGATAGTTTGAATAGGTTGAAAGTCCTAATGGCTAGACTGTCCGACGCCCGTTCCCCCTATTGCCCTTTTGATTAGCCCCAGGAGAAAACTGAAAGTCAATAATAGTCCCCTTTCTGAGTGCAATCCCCTCGTTTGTCCTGGCCAACCCCATATCTCCAACCACTCCAATAATTCGTCTGCTGGCCCAAATAACATACCATATCCATATGGAGGGTGTACGGAAACGCCTCCCCCACCGCTCCCCTGTTGAGGGTTTGACTAGCAGTGTTATCTGAGCTAAATTAGGGAATTCCCCCAGCAACGTTTGTATAGTTAGTGGTGTGTGAGAAAACCGCCTGTTGTCTTAAAAGGGAACCAGGGAGAGCCAATCCCCCTAGCCCCCGTTTACAATTTTACTAAGCAGGAGTCACTAAATTGACCTCCTGGGCAGTATTCTCACTGTCGTTGTTATTGTTGTTGCTCTGGTGACGCCCCACCGTAGCGGCATACAGGCGATTCAAGGCAGCTACGTAGGCCCGGGCAGAAGCCACGATAATGTCCGTATTAGCAGCATAGCCGGAATAGTTTTTCCCTTGGTGACGCAAACGCACAGTTACCTCCCCCATGGCGTCGATGCCGGCAGTCACAGATTTTACCGAATACTCCACTAACTCATTGGGAATATTTGCCACCTGACTTATAGCCTTGTACACCGCATCCACTGGCCCTGTACCTATAGCTACAGCTGTCACATCTTTTCCTTCAGGAGTCCTCACAGTAACTGTAGCAGTCGGTACTGCAGGTTCACCACAGGAGACCTGTACCAACTCCAGGCGGTATAATTCAGGGGGTTGCTGGATTTCGTCACTGACTATGGCTTCTAAATCCCAGTCAGTGATTTCCTTCTTCTTGTCTGCCAACTCTTTGAAGCGAATAAAAGCTTTGTTTAACTCCTCTTCCGATAACTCAAACCCCAATTCCTGAAGACGGGTGCGGAAGGCATTGCGTCCAGATAGTTTTCCTAGTACAATCTGATTAGAGGTCAAGCCAATGGACTCGGCCGACATGATCTCGTAGGTGAGACGGTTTTTCAACACCCCGTCTTGGTGAATGCCGGATTGATGGGCAAAGGCATTGGCTCCTACAATGGCCTTATTGGGTTGTACTACCATTCCCGTCAAACTAGACACCAGACGGGAGGTTTTATATATCTGTTTGGTGTCAATGTTAGTCAGAGGCTCAGTGGAGTCAGCAGGACGTCCCAAATAGGGGTTAAAATACTGACGGCGCACATGTAGAGCCATTACCAATTCTTCCAAAGCCGCATTGCCTGCCCTTTCCCCAATACCGTTAATAGTGCATTCTAACTGTCGGGCACCATTTTTGATAGCCTCCAAGAAGTTAGCCACTGCCAAGCCTAAGTCGTTGTGCCCGTGTACCGATATAATAGCCTTGTCAATATTACGCACATTTTCCTTGATTCCCTTGATTAGGGCTCCAAATTCGGAGGGCACAGTATAACCCACTGTATCAGGAATGTTAACAGTGGTAGCCCCAGCTTCTATTGCCAATTCTAACACTTCATAGAGGAATTCTGGGTCAGTGCGCCCGGCATCCTCCGCAGAAAACTCCACATCTGGTGTGAAGGTTTTAGCATAGGCCACCATCTCTGGTACTATTTCCAGTATCTCCTTCCTTGTCTTCTTCAATTTATACTGCAAGTGTATATCTGAAGTGGCTATAAAGGTATGAATCCGACTCTTACAGGCGGGTTTTAGGGCTTCGCCGGCACTTTTTATATCCTGTTTTGTAGCACGCGCCAGGGCACAGATTACGGGGCCATTTTCAGTGCCTACCACCTCTGCTATTTTTTGTACAGCGGCAAAATCCCCCCGACTGGCATGGGGAAACCCCGCCTCTATCACATCCACTCCTAGTTTGGCCAAAGCCTTGGCAATGGTTAATTTTTCCTCCACATTCAAACTAACTCCAGGGGATTGTTCTCCATCTCTCAAGGTGGTATCAAATATAATAATTCTGTCCGGTTGTTTTGTCATATTTCCCCTTCTAGTCCTATAAAAGCTCTATTCGCTGATTATAGTCGACTCCTTTCACATTTGGCCGGCGTTTTCCTATTTACCCACCAGGCGAGTTTAAAACTTTTGTATTTTTCCCGCAAAAGAATTATCTCATTATACCCACTTCAAACGTGACACTCACGAGGTGACAGTTAACTGCAATGGTATATTGATTGTGGGTGGACTGGTCCTATTTACAGACAAAAAGACCCACACCCCCTGTCATTATAACAAAAAGGCTAGACAAGGGTCATAGTTTTGCCCTGTCCTTGCGGTAAACTAATATATGTGGCTATCCTTCTGCCGGGTGGAAAGCCTGTCACCATAGCTTTTCTTTTGTCTTGTAGGGATGGATAACAATTCGGGGCAGTCTCAGGGAAAATTAGTGGTTATAACCGGGCCTAGTGGTGTAGGAAAAGGTACAATCATCAAGAGGCTATTAGCAAAACACCCCCATTTTTTCCTCTCCATTTCCGCCACCACTCGCAATCCCCGTCAGGGAGAAGTTAACGGCAGGGATTACTATTTCCTCTCCCGTCAGGAATTTGAAACACTCATCCGACAGTCCCAGTTCTTAGAGTGGGCAGAGTATAATGGCAACTATTATGGTACACCCTGTCAACCAGTAAAAGAACAAATTGCTAAAGGAAAGACTGTTATTCTGGAAATAGAGGTACAAGGAGCAAGACAGGTAAAAAAAACCTTCCCCTCCGCCGTTAGAATCTTTATTATGCCCCCATCCTTGGAAGAATTAGAAAGACGTTTACGGCAAAGGGGCACTGACAGTGAGGATTCCATCACAAAACGTTTACAACAGGCAAAAACCGAATTAGCAGCCAGTGGCGAATTCGACTACCAGATAGTCAATGCCCAATTGGAAGACACCATCAGCCAGATTGAGGCTATCATCCTTAAACATAGATATTCCCCCTGTTAACCCTACTTTTGGCCTTCTAAAAAAGACCTTAAAATAGTATCCTAGAAGAAGAACCATAGCTGCCCACTCATTATGAATAACCTTTTTAATCTAGAGATGCTTCCCTTAGAGACTGTAATCACTGCAGGCTTGTACATCCTCATCAGTCTCCTCTATCTGTTAATTGTGCCTGCCATCGTATACTCTTATCTCAACAGTAGATGGTATGTTGCCTCCTCCTTTGAGAGGGGTTTTATGTATTTTCTGGTGTTTTTCTTCTTCCCTGGCATGTTACTATTAGCCCCCTTCCTTAATTTTAGACCTCGTCGTCGTCAGTTAAACTAGAAAACACCACAATATGAAGAGGATTGATGCTATTTTAATCGCCCTTGGGGTTTTCCTTATTGGCGGTTTTGCCTATCTTCTTTTCCGATTTTTTGGTTTAGACTCCATCGACGCCGGGATATGGAGTCAGACAGTTTTGGTTTTAGGTTTAATTTGCTGGGTTATCACCTATATTGTTAGAGTTTTCACCAAAAATATGACTTATCACCGCCAAGTCAGAATGTATCAGGAGGCTTTCCTGGCAAAACAGCTAGAAAAAATGTCTCCCGAAGAGTTAGAAAAACTGATGACAGATGACAATCTTCAATAGCCGCTCTATCCCGAAAAGACCTTTTATTTCTTTGTCACTATTTGCTACAATTGGGTAGCTTTTTTTTTGAGTTGTATTCGAGAAGTAAATAAAATAATAGGGGGAAATTAAACAGAAAAATGACCTCGGTATCTCAGCGTTTTGCTAAAATAAGAGCAGAATCCAAATGTGCCCTAATTCCCTTCATAACGGCGGGAGATCCAGATTTACACACGACAAAAAAAGCCCTAAAAATACTCGCAGAAAATGGAGCAGACTTGATAGAATTGGGTTTACCTTACTCTGATCCCCTAGCCGATGGCCCAGTAATACAGGCAGCAGCCAACCGCGCGTTAAAACGAGGCACGCGTTTTCAGCATGTCTTGGAGTTAGTCTCAGAGGTGAATAAAGACATAGAGGCGCCCATTATACTATTTAGCTATTATAATCCAATTTTTCATCGAGGGGTGGAAAATTTTCTAGAATCCATCGCTCGGGTGGGTGTAAAAGGCTTGGTGGTGCCGGATTTGCCCCTGGAAGAGGCAGAGGAGTTCTTAAGTATAAGCCAGCAAAAGGGCATTGAGGTGACATTGTTGGTGGCCCCCACCACCCCCATGGAAAGAATTAAACGAATTGCCAGCAAATCCCAGGGGTTTATTTATCTGGTGAGTGTCACAGGGGTAACTGGAATGAGGGAGGAGGTGCAAGAAAGAGTTAGGGATTTGCTCGAGCGGCTAAAGTCTGTAACAGAGAAACCTATAGGTGTAGGCTTTGGTATTTCCAAGCCAGCACAAGCAGCGAAAATCAGGGAATGGGGTGCAGATGCTGTTATTGTAGGTAGTGCCTTTGTCAAAATTCTGGCACAAGAGCCTCCAGAAAAGAGCCTTGCGGCAGTTGCCCATTTATGTTCTAGTCTTAAAAAGGCACTTGTTTAATCCTCTCCCCCCCCCAAAATCAAGAGGCAAACAGTTATGATTTAGGTGACAGCCCCAAGCTTATCTATTCTAACCTACCCCAAACCCATGGATAGTAATACCAGTCAAACAACCCTCCAACAAGAAATAGAAAAACTAACCCAACAAATTTGGCAATTGGCTTACCAGTATAAGTATGATATTTTTGCCGTGCTTTTGGTGTTAAGAGAATTGGAAAAATTACACAGGAAAATCAGGGAAGAAATGTTTGAACCCTCATTACCAGACACCCGACATCAACTATATCTGTTATTAAAACACATTGATGAAGTGGGAGGTTGGCCCTATATCGAGCGAATGAAACTAAGGGAGATTTGCAAAAACATACTCAAAAAAGAAACTGAAAATGAGGGAGACAATCAGACATAGTTTTGGAAAGGCCGGGATTTTACACCCCTAGCTGTAGAATACAATGAAGGCCTGAACTGGTTAATTGACGGACGATATTACCATGTTGTTTGAATATCAAATCCAATTGCGACGAAAACTAAAAAAGATACTACGGAAGCTAGAGGCAATTCAAACCAGCCGGGAATATGATTTTATTGTCTGTCACTGTGAAGTAAATCAGCGTCAAGGAGTAGGGATTCTCTTAAAAAGACTCTTCCCCGATAAACAGAAAATAGTCTCAGTCCGCTCCCACAATCTGTATGATGGAAAAGAGGATTTTGCCCGTTTCAGCTTCCTAATCAGTCATGACAATCACAAAGACATCTCTGCCGCTATTTCCAAAATACAATCCCTCATAACCAACATCAAGCCTCGAAGAATCCTCGCAATTCCCTACTTCCCCGATGATGTCATAAATGCCATCGCCATCAAACGGCTATTTGAAGTCCCTTTGTGCACATACATAATGGACGACCAAAATATATACGCAAAAGGAATCCCCGACGAGTTGATGAAGGAGTTAATTTCCAATTCAGACTTATGCCTGGGGGTTTCCAGGGAGATTTGTAGGGAGTATGGGGAGAAGTATAACAGAAAATTCTGGTTTTTGCCACCGGTAGCCCCGGCATCCCTTGTTGTCGACACTGACGTCGTTATGCCTTCTGGGGATAATAAACACGGAATTATTATAGGAAATATTTGGAGTCAACAGTGGCTGGAAGAGTTAAGGAAAACAGTTAGAAGTAGTGGTATTCCGATTCACTGGTATGGCAATCCCAACAGAGAGTGGCTTTCCTTTAACGAAAAAGAATTAGCCGCAGATGGCATTATTTTCCATGGTTATCTGGCAGAAGAGGAGTTAGTAGGAAGACTAAGAGAAGCCTCTTTTGCCGTAATACCCACCGCCAGTGAGTTTAACCCCCAGCAGAGACAAGAAATCGCGCGTCTCAGTCTGCCTTCTCGTATACCCTTTATTGTTGCCACCTCCCATACCCCCATCCTGGTGATTGGCAACCCAGACACGGCAGCAGCGAGATTTGTCAGACAACACCAATTGGGGACTGTATGTCAATATGATACACAACAATTTCAAAAAACCGTAGCCTGGCTTACCGAAAAGGAAACTCAACTGTATATCCGTAAGAATGCCCTGAAATTAGCCGCCACTTTTTCGTCTCAGGGTGTGGAAGAATGGATTTGGCAGTCTTTAAAGGAAAAACACCCATTTGACCAACGTTTTGAAAAACTGGGTAGACTGTTAAAAGATGCCACCGTGGTTATTACCCATAATGAAGTAAACCATAAACATGGCACAGGTGTACTGGTGAAGAGAATCATTGCCGACACCCCGAATATTTATTCTATACGCACTGATAACCACTATAGTGGCCTGCACAATTTTGGCGATGTCAGCTATTGTCTCCCCCACAAGGGAATTACTAGAATACAAGCCTATAAGCTTACCATTGAGCTTTTGGAAGATATTACGGTAAAACGGGGTTTTTGTGTGCCTTACTACCCTGACGATTTACTTTTGAGTATAGCCCTGAAGGACATTTTCAATGTGCCCTTGGGAGTCTATATCATGGATGACCAAAATATTGTACTAAACAAAATCCCAGACGACTTAATGGCAGAGTTTCTCAGCAAGTGTGATCTGAGACTGGCTACTCATCCGGAATTGAGGGATGCCTATCAGGGAAAATACAACCTGCCATTCTACATTTTGCCCGCTGTAGTGCCCCACCATTTGATTAATACCACCCCTGCCACCCCTGATGAGAAATTGTTGAATGCCAAGATTGGTGCTTTAATTGGCAGTATATGGAGTCCACACTGGTTTGAAATGTTAAGCAATACAGTTACTGGTGCAAAAATCAGGTTGGATTGGTATGGAAATTATTCTTACAATTGGCTGATAGAATCCCCAGAGGAAATTCGGCAAAAAAGAGGATTGAATCCCTATGGGGTTGTGACGGAAGAGGAATTGGCAGGAAAATTGAAACAATACCCCTATGTGGTGGTGCCAACTGGTACACTGGACAGGAGGGATGATAGGCCAGAATTATCCCGTTTGAGTTTACCTGGGAGAATAATTTTTGCTGCCTGTGTCGGCAATACCCCTATAATTGTCATGGGGAATGAAAACACTCCCGCCGCCAATTTTGTCAAACATTTTGGGATTGGTGTGGTTTGCGACTATAACTCGGACAGTTTCCTCGCCGCTGTCGATTATATCATTCAACCGCAGACACAAGAAGCCATGAGAACAAAGGCGTCTAAAATCGCGCCTAATTTTTCCGCCAAAGATATTCACTATTGGTTATGGGAGTCTCTCTCTCAGGGGAAAGTAGCGGATTTAAGATTTGAAACATTATTCTCTTCTTACTACAACTCTTGACTTCTAATACAATCCCTAACAACTTGTTTTTCAGTCTTATAACCCCCACTCTTTTCATTTCCCTACTTCAATTTCCTGGCCAACTATGTCTTCCAATTCACCAACAAGAGGAATAGCGAGTTATCTGGCTGATTTGCCCCTATTTAGAAGACTAAAGACAGTAAAAGACTTAATACTAGAAAAACTAGACAACATAGTGGAAAATGACACCTCCTCTCTGGAGGCCTTGATAGAAATTGCCGAGGCCATTATAGTTCTATACGATACAATTTATACCCAACAGTCTGAAATAATAAACCTAATAGAAAAAAATAAGTCAAGTATCTTCAAAAGTATTGAGAATCAAAACAAACAACTGTCTGTCGCCAATGTTAACCTAAAAGAAGTGGCAGAAAAACTAAGTCAAATACTGGATAGTGTGCATTCTAGTTACAATGAGCTTTTTGAAAAAATTAAAAATTCCGACTCGATACTGCAACAATCTATCCCAGAGATAACAATAAGACTGGAAAAATTAAACCAGGAAACTACAAGGCTAAAAGAAACATTAGAGTGTGTCACTACCAGTGAAAAAAAGACAAAAGAAAACCAAGTAGAAAACATAAAACCCTCACCAATAGTGGTTTCCATCTCAAAAGCGGGGTTAAAACACCCAGAAATGGGTTTGATGGGACACCTATACTCCTTCTTGCCTAGTCGCAAGGCAATAGATGTTGGTGCTAATATTGGTGAAGTGAGTGAATGCCTACTTAGGGCCGGATATGAGGTTTATAGTTTTGAGCCTTATTTGCCTACCTATGAGAAATTAAAATCCCGTCTTAGCCACTACCCACAATTTCATTGTTATCCCTTCGCCCTAGGAAATGAAAACACCATCGGCAATCTATACCTAGCCACTGACAAGACTGCCACAAAGATATACGGCGACGATAGTCTTTACCATAGCCTAATCCCCCACTCCATGCCGGAAAACTTGTCTTTCACTGAGACTGTCACCGTAACAGTCAAAACTTTTGCAAGTCTACAAAAAAGTGGCATTCTCCCCACAGACATAGGCTTGGTAAAAATAGATACAGAGGGCTTTGACTTACAGGTAATCCGGGGAATGGGGGAGACTAACTGCCCCGTCATCATAACAGAATTTTGGGATGAATGTTGTCCCTTTGGCAAGGGGGAAACCTTCAACCGTCTCCCCGATTTGGTTTTCGAAATGCGACAGAGAGGCTACCACTGGCACATTGTCATCTATCGCATTTGGGGAAGGGAAAAAATATCTTTCTACTGCAATCAAACAGAGTCTTTAGAAAACAGTTGGGGCAATGTTTTTTTCTTTAAGGATTATAATCTATTCTCCCAGGCTTACCGGTGGGTAGCATTCGTCTTACCTGAAACCTACCTTGTCTAAAACTGGCATCTAAAAACCCCATTCCGTCTGGAAGTCTGCTATCCACTTTTTCAAATAATAGGTAGCTAAACAGTCGTCCTCGTTGTATATCTTTATACAGTTTAACCAGAAGGGATCTTTTGTCTTTAACCACTGATCATACCAGACAATACACTGGTCACCACCAATAGGAGCACGGGTATAGGAATTACTACCAGTCTTTGGATTACGCCAATGGAAGCCTAGGTAATTGGCAACAGACTTGAGAGAATAGTTTTCTACCGGCAGGAAAAAGGAATGGGTGAGGATTTTATGTAAGTCGAATAGACGAGACAACAGAGACTGCAATTGGCTAGCAGGAGTGTTGTAGAAACTAGCCAGTCTTTTTACCGTTTCCACTTCGTATTCAGAATAGTGGAAAATGGGGGCATGGGGATACTGTTGGATAAAGTGGAGAAAGTCACGCCAAATTGACTTCTCCTTTTCCGGGGATTTCGCCAAAAAAGTGTGGTATTGTTGACTCATGTTATCATTGTCAACCCACAATACCCCCAAAAGATAATCCACATTCCTCCTGGTGTCGGCCTCTATGTCAAAATATATTTCCACAGGAGACTGAGGAAGTGGCAGGAGATTAGGTTGCCTTAGAATGGGCTTGCCCGATAAAATGGAAATAGCCTGTTGTTTTATTCTCGCCGCCACCTCCCCCTCGGCGGCAAATATTTCCCTTAAACGGGATAGGGGTGTTTGACAGAGAGTCTCTAAATTGCGAATACCATTACTCACCAACAACTGATACCTATTGGGAGTAATGCCGGGAATTAAAGACAGATTTAGACTGGACTTGGCTACCTGATAACAGCCATCATACCAAGGACAAAAACTACAACGCTGACGGGAAATGTAGACGTCGGGAATTTCCTTGTTTCTTAACATTTCTAAACATTCATTGACCAATTCCCGGGCACGAGGTAACCATATACCCAAATCTACTGGGTGGGGGGAAAGATTATCCTTCAGAAAGATTTCTCCGCGAGTGATATTTACCCCCTGGAGGCGGTTGAGGATGTCTACCACGAAGGCGAGAATTAACTTATACTCCGGTTTTGGATTCCTCCCTAGACTGGCATTGACGGGAAAATAACTCCAATTCCCCCAACGAGAAGGGATATTTTGTTTTACCAACAGGGTGGGGGAAGCCATAAGGGTGACAGAGTTACCCCCCTTGTCAGGCATGTCAACACTGACTACTCCCTGATAGATGCCATTTACCCCCTGACTCATCAGCTGTGTGGTGATGGCGGCCAGTTTTTTATTATCCCTTTCCCCCCTCAGTCTCGGTTTCTCAGCCTCCAAGTTATAATACTGCAAAGCCTTTTGACTGTGTAATTCTCTTTCCTCCCGTAAAATCCCCAAAAAGTCCTTTTCCTCTCTTACAGTAGTCAACGAATCATAGACATCTAAAAAAGCGCGACGACGACAACGCTTATAGCGAAACAACAACTCATCTGTTAACAGCATTCCCCTTGTGATTCAAATAGCAACGGTCATCAGAAATTATAAACTTTCCCACGGCAAAAAAAGAAAAGGGTAGTATCGGCAGTGAGGGTAAGAAAAGATACAAAAATGAATCAGACAGGCCGAAACACCCTAGAATATAAGTAAGGAGAGGCTAAAAATACAGACAAATGAGTACAATCAACGTTCGTGGGGTTGACCACTTCTACCAGTATATTCCACATGCTGACAATTCTCGCCCCGTTTTAGTATTTGTCCACGGTTGGCTACTGAGTCACTGCTACTGGCTACCATTGATAGAACAATTAAAAGACAAATATGCCTGTTTGAGTTATGATCTAAGAGGCTTCGGTAAATCCCAACCCCCTTTCTCCACAAAAAACCACTGTAATGCCTCTTACAGTCTTCACAGTTACGCCCAGGATTTACAAGCTTTATTGACAGCCTTGGGGATAAAAAAGGCATGGTTGATTGGACACTCTCTGGGTGCTAGTATTGCCTTATGGACTGCTGATATTTGTCCCGATATTGTAAGGGGAATATTTTGTATAAATGCCGGTGGGGGCATATACCTACAGGAGGAATTTGAACGTTTCCGCAAAGCCGGGGAAAATATAGTTAAATTTCGCCCTCCCTGGTTGCTATTTGTTCCCTTTTTAGATAGAATCTTCGCCAGGATGATGGTGCAACGCCCCCTGGATAAACACTGGGGCAGACAACGAATAAAAGATTTCCTCAGCGCCAACGCCCAGGCGGCTATTTCCTCCCTACTGGAAGCTACAACAGAAGAGCAAGTGCACTACTTACCACAAATAGTTGCCCGTCTATCCCGGCCAGTATACTTTCTGGCAGGCAAGCAAGACAAGGTGATGGAAATCCAATACGTCAACCACCTAGCAAGTTTTCACCGCCTCTTCCACCAACACCACCAACAGATTGTATTTGAAATTGACAACTGTGGCCATTTTGCTATGCTGGAACAAACAGATACTGTGGTCAGGTACATACTAGAATTATTGTATAAACACGAGGAAAATTGTGTCGTAAGTCAGAATCAGTGTTAAAATGAAAAGGGAAAGGAAAGAGTAAACAATACAGTGGGTCAGTCAAGAATGAAAAAATGGAAGTCTAAACTAGCCCTAACACCCCTAACCGAACCCCTCACACCCGTCTTTAGGTTATAATAGGAAGGTTGACCACTAGTCTAGGTAGGGAGATATAAACCCGGAGCCCTCTTAGGGGGCCAGTCGCCCTTTGATGGTAATATGTTGTACAACTAAAACAGAGGAGAAGTCTATGTTAGACCGCAAGATTTACCAATTGTACAAGGAAGGGTGCGAAGTCTCTATTTTCTTGCGGGATCAACAACGCTGGATAGAAGATGCCAGAATCACAGGGATAGAAGGAGACATCGTTACCATCCGCTACGAAATGGAGGAAGACTATGAAAACTCCTCGTGGGAGGAGATTGTCCGTCTTGAAAGCATAGGCGCCATCAGCCGCAAGTTATCATCGGTACCACGGGGATACTATGGAGATATACCTGTTTCCGAAGACTGCCCGGAAGCAGAACAAATTTATCCCCGTCGTCACGAGCAAGATTCCTACTAGCCATGCTGCCGGAGAAGTTCCAGGTTTGCGAAGAAGATTTGTCAACTGGACTGCTAGAAGAGTACCTGAAAGCGGACTGCCTGGCGATGGATACGGAGACTATGGGGTTAATACCCCAGCGGGATCGTCTCTGTTTGGTGCAAATATGCGATCGCCAGGGTCTAGTCACCGCTATACGCATCAAAAAAGGACAAACCTCCGCCCCTAACCTACAGCGGCTGCTGGAGGCAGAGTCCATTCTCAAAATATTCCACTATGCTCGCTTCGATGTAGCTATATTGAAGTACACCTTTGGCGTGGAAACTAGGCCTATTTTTTGCACTAAGGTGGCCAGTAAACTCGCCCGCACTTATACTCAAAGTCATGGCTTAAAGAGTCTAGTGCAGGATTTACAAGGAGTAGAATTGGATAAGAGGGCACAGAATTCTGATTGGGGGAGTGTAGAAAGTCTTACCCCTGAACAGTTGGCCTATGCCGCTAATGATGTACTGTATCTCATCCCCATCAAAGAAAAACTGGAAGAAATGTTAAAACGAGAGGGGCGTTGGGAATTAGCACAACGGTGTTTTAACGTAATACCTGTATTTGTAGACTTGGACCTGCTATTTTACGGCAACGTGTTCGAGCACCAATCCTAGCCATGCCGCTTAAATCACATCCCCTGTGGCGTCTTATCCCCCTGCTGGAGGGAGACGGGCGTCTGCAGATGGCCATTGATTCCTGGATACTGAAACAACATAGATGTCACAATCACCCTCCCACCCTCCGCTTCTACACCTGGAATCCCCCAGCCATCTCCCTAGGCAGGCATCAAAAAAAACATCTTCCCCCACATTGGCATACAATCCCCTTGCCAATGGTGAGACGCCCCACCGGCGGCAGGGCAGTACTCCATCAGGGGGATTTGTGTTATGCTGTCATTACCTCTGTAGAAAAGGGAAGTCTGTATACAATCTATCGCGAAATTTCCCAATTTCTGATTGAAGGTTGGCGTCGCCTGGGTCTACAATTACACTTTGGCAGTAAGCAGTATTGTCTCTCTTCCCCTAACTGTTTTCATCTTGCCACTGCTGCCGACCTAGTAGATTGCCGCGGTGGGAAACTCATTGGCAGTGCTATTCTCAAACAGGGTGATTCTATTCTACAACATGGTTCTATGCTATTGTCCCCTAATCCCCAACTGTTTGAGCAGGTATTTCAATCCCCCCCTCCTCAACCTCTTATCCCTCCCTCTCTCTCTCTCCCCCAAATTATACATTCCCTTACCGCCGCCGCCAGGGATTGTTTCCGTTGCCAATTCCTTCTACAACCTCTGTCTCCCAAGGAGATGGCAGATATTATCACACACGGCGAGTTACCACCTCAGTGGGCCCTTTCCCCCCAAGATTAGCTACAATAAGAGGATCATCCCCTTTTAACAACTGTCTATGAAGGATGCCGATAAACCAGTAAAGGTAGTCTGTGATAATCGTCAGGCACGACACTTATACGATATTCTTCAAACCTATGAGGCAGGAATCCAATTGTTAGGAACTGAAGTAAAATCTATACGCAAGGGGAAGGTTAATCTAAAAGACGGCTACGCCCTAATCCGCAACGGGGAGGCTTGGCTTACTAATGTCCACATCTCCCCCTGTGACACCACTGGTAAGTATTTTAATCACGACCCTAAACGAGATCGCAAGTTGCTTTTACATAAAAGGGAAATCAACAAGCTTATAGGGGCACTCCAGGAAAAGGGGTTAACTCTAGTCCCACTGAAAATGTATTTTAAGGGAGAATGGGTTAAAGTGAGTCTAGGCCTGGCTAGAGGTAAAAAATTACACGACAAACGGGAAACCATCAAACGCCGCGAGGCAGAAAGAGAAATGCAAAGGGCAATGAAACGATACTAACCATGACACTAACTGTACCATACTCACTGGTAGTAACCTATGAATGACAGACAGGACAATTGGCAAAAATTCCGTCTCTCCTTATACCTAATGCCTATTTTTGGCCCCGTTTTCAGTTTCCTAAATCTCCAATCCCATCCCACCATTGGCATCAGAGAAAAAAAAATAGCACGTTTGTCTCTCTTCTGGGGTTTGTTTTGGCTGGTATCCTATACCCTATTGTCTCTAGGTGGCGCCACTGCTGAAAACGACGTATGGGCTTTCCGCATTTTATACCTTAATGGGGTGATCACCACCACCTATTTCCTTGTCTGTTTCCTCCTGATTTACCTTCTCTGGAAACGTAATAATTAGTACTATGACCGTAAAATGGCCCTACATAACCCCTGGCATCCCCGATGAATTTTTTGCCCGTCTCCCCGGCATTCCCCTCACCACACGAGAGGTAAGACTGTTAATCCTCTCCGCCTTACGCCTGAAAAAAGAATCTATCCTCTGGGACATAGGCGCCGGAACTGGTACAATTTCTATTGAAACTGCCCTTCTCTGCCCTAAGGCTCAGGTAATTGCCATTGAAAGGGACCCCGACGTAGCCCAGCTTATCAGGAAAAATTGTCAAATATTCCAGGTGGATAACGTCCAAGTGTTCGAGGGAAGTGCCCCAGAGTGCTTCTCCAAACTACCCCTAGAACCAGATCGCATCTTTATCGGGGGTGGCAAGTCCGTCAAAACTATTCTAGTCCAGGGATGGGAACATCTGCCCCCCGGCGGCCGAATTGTGGCCACCGCTAACAATCTAGAGAGCCTCTTTCAAATATCTGAGTCTTTGGCACAATTGGGAGCCTGTAATGTGGAAGTAGTACAAGCTGCCAGTAACCGCCTCGAAACCCGCGGGCTTAGTCAGGTTTTTGCCGCTATTGACCCCACATTTATCCTCAGTGGCGAAAAAATTTCTCATTAAATATGCCGGCAGGACTTCTCTCCCCTAGACAACCTCTTTACAAATATTTAAGGATTAGTTGACAAAGAATTGCAATTTACTTAAAATACTGGTAGCTTGAATTTATTGCCAAAAAGATGGATATGTCCTGCCACAGTTGTAGTGGAAGCAAATGCAAATCTAGTTGGTGGGCATCAGTTTCAAAAACTCACTTTCCCGAAAAGGTTGTGGCTTTAGTGGGTATGCCCAATGTGGGGAAAAGTGTTTTATTCAACGCCCTCACTGGCACCTATGTAACGGTTTCTAACTATCCGGGTACTACAGTGGAAATTGCTAGGGGAAAAACCCAAATCGGTGAGAAGTATGTCTCAGTTGTCGATACCCCAGGCATGTATTCCCTAATCCCCATCACTGAAGAAGAAAAGGTTGCTAAAAAGTTGTTGCTGGAGGAAAACCTCTCTTTGGCTATCCACGTGGTAGAGGCGAAAAACCTGGGGAGGATGCTTACTCTCACCCTTCAACTGATGGAAATGGGTTTGCCTCTTCTGTTAGCAGTGAATATGATTGATGAAGCCAAGCGGATGAATATCGCCATCGACTCGTTATCCCTAGAAGAGAAACTGGGAATTCCCGTTGTCAAAATGTCTGCCGCCAAAAAACAAGGAATTGAACAACTCAAAATGAGAATGGCCGCCTATGTATGAGATAAAATATCCCCCCTTAATTGAACAGGTAATCAATAATATTGAACAATTATTGCAACAACTCCCACCCGATATCTTACGAGAATACTCTCACCTCTCCCCCCGGGGGTTATCCCTGCTGGTGTTAGAGAAGGATAAAGATATCCTCTCCCGCCTCCAACAGACGGCAGTTATATCCTACATCCACATTCTTATTGCTCAATTGGAATCCCAACTGGCTAAACCCCTCAGCCAAATCATTCAGGAGACTAGGGCCCAAAGAGCACTAGAATTGGAACAACAAGTGTTACAGCAAAGCGGTAATGGCGGTTTGGGAATGGGGGAAAAATTACACCAGTTGATGATTCACCCTCTCACCGGCTTCCCCATCCTCATAGTCATTGTCTATTTCGGTGTTTATCAATTCGTGGGCAAATTTGGGGCGGGCACCCTAGTAGATACCATTGAAGGACACTTTGAAGAAAAAATCAACCCTCTTGTAAACAGCATAGTAGCTCAAATTTTCCCCTGGCCGGTCATTCAAGATTTGTTTGCCAACGAGTATGGCATTATCACCCTAGGGATTCGTTATGCCACAGCCCTAATCCTCCCCATCGTGTCAACCTATTTTCTCATGTTTGCCCTTTTAGAAGACACTGGCTATCTGCCACGGCTTTCCCTCATGTTGGATAGACTATTCAAACTCATCGGCTTATCTGGCAGGGGGGTGATTCCTATTGTGTTGGGGTTGGGGTGTGACACCATGGCCACTGTAGTAACCCGCACTCTCGAAACAAAACGGGAAAGACTCATTGCCACCTTCCTTTTGGCACTAGCCATACCTTGTGCAGCACAATGGGGTGTTATCCTAGGATTGTTAGCCTCTCACCCCAGGGGGTTATTGGTTTGGGCAACTGTTGTAACCAGTGTTTTCCTTATTTCAGGCGCCACCCTTTCTCGTATTCTACCCGGGAAGGCCGCTAGTTTCTACATGGAAGTTCCACCATTAAGACTCCCTAGGCTGGAAAATATATTCATCAAAACCTATACCCGCATGAAGGCGTATTATCTAGAAATACTCCCTTTGTTTATTTACGCCTCAATTTTCATCTGGTTTGGCAGAATTACCGGCATATTTGACTTAATCATCAGCTGGTTAAACCCCCTAACTGTTTTTCTGGGATTACCTCAAGCCGTCTCCCCAGTCTTCCTCTATGGGTTTTTCCGTAGAGACTATGGCGCCGCCGGTTTATTTGATATTCAAGAAACCCTCACAGTAAACCAGTTAGTGGTTTGTGCCATTATTCTCACTCTATTTCTTCCTTGCATTGCCCAATTGCAAGTGATGTTAAAAGAAAGGGGTTGGAAAACTACCCTAGCAATGGTTAGCTTCATCTTTCCCTTTGCCTTTTTTATGGGTTTTGTCACTAGCCGCCTTCTTCTTTTTACTGGCTTTACTCTGTAATTTCTTTTTTGTTAAGTTTTGTTAAAAAATAACTGAAAATAATTCCTGTCAATCCGGGAGGAAAACTCCTGGGGAGTTTACTGTATTCTAGCTGTTGGTCAAATTGTTTTTACAGATAGACTATGTCAGGAGTGTCTCATATTAAAATACTAGAGTCAGTTGAGACTCTAAAAAAATTATTAGAGCAACAAAAAACCGTTGACCGTTTTCAGAAGATACAGGTGTTATACCTACTAAAGGGCGGGAAAATTAAAACCATCACAGAAGTGGCTCAGGTTGTTGGTAGACACCGTGTTACTGTTCAGTACTGGTTAAAATGTTATCAGCAAGAGGGAATAGAAGGACTTTTAAAAAATAAAAAAAGGGGCGGGAGAAATTCTCTTGTACCCCCCTGTGTTGTTGCCAAACTCAATCAGGAATTGGCTAACAACCCCTCCCTTGGCAGTTACAAAGATGTTCAAATGTGGCTCAAACAAAAGTTCCAACTTCAAGTAAGTTATGATGTTGTTTATTATCTGGTAAGAAAAAAACTAAATATTATCCTCAGTTCCGGTCGAAAACACTTTTTTGTTCTTCACTTCTATCCCTTACTGTCATTCTTCTTATTTCAGTCAATTTCATATTACCTGAACACGTGATTAAGTTTACTTTATAGGGGGATATGTAATTTAGTTTTTCAGAAGCCGGTAAGAGCTAACAAGCAAAGGCAAAAAAATTTGCTTTTAGTATCAGGAGTCATATCTTGATTTAGAAGGAGAAACAGACTCCCATGGGAGAAAGAAGGTAAAACAAAAAAAAAGCCACCAGAAAACGAAAAAAAAGATGCAAAAATCGTCGCCTTTACCTCTGTCACAATTGAAAGCACAACAAAGAGCAATGGTGTCAGAATTAAGAACACAAGACGAGGCATTAATCCGCCATTTGGTGGCAATGGGGATAAGGGAGGGGTGCACCATTTTTTTGGAAAGCAAATTCCCTTCCTATGTGGTACAAGTGCACAGGGGGAGGGCAGCTTTTGACCGAAAAACGGCAGATTGCATCTGGGTAATACCGATTCCTTGAAAAGAGATTTTGTTCTGGAAGGGGCATGGGAAAAATGTTGGAAAGAGTACAAGGATATCTATCATCAAAACCCCGCAACATTGATAGCCTTTGGCATGGGGGCAGTAGTTTTAGGTTACACTATTATTTCTCTGTTAAAACCATTGGCAAAAGCAACTATTAAAACTGGGGTAATAATCTATCAGAAAACCAAGGAAACTCTGGCAGAAACGGGAGAACAATTGGCAGATATAGTAGCCGAGGCAAAAGCAGAGGTTATGGCAGAAAAAGCCGCAAACAACACTAATGTCACCCCGTCAGAATAGTCAACAAATTGATGTCCTTGAGTTGTAAGGTAAGCGGGGTTTGAGGAGAAGAAAATGACAGACTCCACCATAGTACAATTCCATTCCAACACCTCAACAGAAATAGCAAACTTTTTGAGGGAACATGAAGAAATAGAAACCATTGTCCCCGTGTTGATAGGATTATTAATAACCAGTCGTTTCCAGTTGCGAGGCGCCAATGCACTACTAGTGAATCTGGGGGTAGCAACTGTCTGTGGGCAATTGTTTAGAGAGTTGAAAAAGACTCCCACTACCGCCACAACTTCCCCCCCACCCTCCCAACCTTCCCTCTTGGAAAATGAGGAAGTGAAAATAGTTCATAAAATACCAGGGAGAATTCGTTTGCGTATCCCCAGGATTAAAGAAGATGCTATTTTTGCCAAACGACTCAAAAAACTCCTAGGAGAAGATGAAAATGTCATGGATGTTCGTGTTAACCACACAGTAGCATCCGTGGTGATAAACTACAACGCCGCAGGAAGCACAGAATTAGAATTGGGTTTGCGGTTGCGGGAGATTATCGAAAAAGCCAAACAAGAAAACCATCATCCCCACCACCCAGAAGCGCAATAGGGGGGAAAATGAAGGCGTGTCAATATAAAATTGTCCATCAAGTCAGGGGAAGAGTAAGACTCAGAATATTTAACCTCACCAAGACTACAGAAGAGGGATTGGCAAGATGTTTATCAAATCCAGCGGGGGTAGAGAGTTATCGTTTCAACCATGCTGCCTCCTGTCTTGTGATTTGATACACCCCCCGTCTTTCCCTGACAAGTCTTTTGGATTTACTGTTTTCTTCCCCACTGCCCCAGTGTAACAGCAGGGAGACTCAACAGTCAGAGGAAGATAAGAGAGAAAACCTGTCTGACAGTATCACCCTGCCACTGATTGCTACAGCCTTAGCCTATTTGAACACTCGTTATCCCTTCTCAATACTAAAGTGGTTAGCTAGAGGCGCCTTGGCAATGGCAGCCTTGCCAGTGGCAAAAAGGGCATTAAATTCAACATTGACTGTCTGGATTTGACGGCAATGGTATTCAGCTGTTTACAGGGTAGACTCTTAACTTCTGCCCTAGTCATAAGGGAGACTTGATTAGGGAATACACCGCCCGTGCTACAGAACGAAAAACTGCTAGCCTGTTAGACACCATTGGCAAATCCGCTTGGGTAGAAAGAGACGGCAAAGTCGTCAAAATTCCCAGTGAAAAGATAACTGTCGGCGACATTGTTATTGTCCACCCCGGTGAGAGGATACCTGTAGATGGTTTTGTATTTTCAGGGTTAGCAAGTGTAGCTCAAAGCCAGCTCACAGGAGAGTCAATGCCCAAAATTGCCCAAAAAGGCAGTCATGTTTACGCCTCCACCCTAGTGCGGTGGGGGAAACTAAAAATCCACGCGGAAAGAGTAGGCAATCAAACCCGGGCTGCCGCCAGTATCCAACTATTACTTAATGCCCCCGTCCATGATACCAGAATGGCTAACTATGCCGCCATTATTGCAGAAAAACTTCTCCTTCCCGGCCTACTATTAGCGACAATAGTACTGATAATAACCAAAGAGCCAGGGCGGCCTCCATTTTGACTCTGGACTTTGTAACTGGCAACCACAGTATCAATTCCAACAGCCTTTTTGGGCGCACTAAACCACACTACCCGTCATGGAGTTTTGGTGAGGGGTGGGCGCGCCCTGGAATTGTTGTCGGAAATTGATACTATTGTCTTCGATAAAACGGGCACCCCCACAGGTGGTGGGGGTAAGTCCAACCTGCAGTGGGATAACTGCCAGAAGACTGCTACAATTGGCTGCATCAGCTGAACAACGAATCGACTATCCCGTAGCCAGGGCCATTGTAGACTACAGCCAGCAAGGGGGGGCGGAGATTTTACCAAGGGAAAACTGGAGTTATCAGGTAGGCTCGGGGATTGCTACTACTATTGAAGTAATAAATCTTACAGTAGGGATTGAAAGATTTCTATGTTTCTTGGGGATTCCTGTGGAAATTATCCCCCCAAATGGGGCAGTGTATGTGGCAGCGGGCGATAAATTGCTGGGTTATATCGAGTACAATGACCCCTTAAAACGTCCAGGTTTATCTTTTAACAGGGGATGATCAAACCAGAACGTTGGAAGTAGCCAACATTCTCGGCATTCCTCGGAGAGTCTACGCGGAGGCTTTTCCTGAAGACAAGGCTAAAATTGTCCGCAGTCTCCATAAATAGGGGAAAGTGGTGGCCCTTGTTGGTGATGGTTTGAACGACGCTGCCGCCTTGGCTTATGCAGATGTCTCTATCTCTTTCGCCTCCGCCTCTGACATCGCCCTGGACACTGCCGACGTAGTAATAATGGATGACAACTTATTAACTCTCCTCGACGCCGCTGCCATTGCCAAAGAAACCAGGAGTTTAATCCGAAAAACTATATCTGTATTATTAAATTGTTATCATAGCCCTAATATTCGCCTGTACCACTGGCATTAATCCCCTTATTGCCACCATCATCCACAATGGCACAGCTATTCTGGCCGGCATAAATAGTCTACGCCCTCTTCTGCCACACCTACTTCCCTCTGAAAACCGGCACAAGTGATAATTTTATGCAATAGTCTAGAGCAGAGTTGTCAGTCAGAGGGAAGTCATGTCTCTGCCTTGTCCATAATGCAAGAGTAGAAGGGAGAATTTTTGGGAGACTAACCCCGTCCCCCTTCAGGGGTAAAATGCTAGAGTAGGCAGCCCTAACTCTTCTGGCCATCCCATCATTAAATTAAAACACTGAACCGCCTGTCCTGACTGTCCTTTGATGAGATTATCAATGGCAGACATTACTATTACTCTGCCAGTACGGGGGTCTACCTCTAAACCTATGTATGCCAGATTGGTATAACAGGCCCATTTAGTCTGGGGATAGACTCCCCTATCCAGGATAGCCACAAACACACTATTGCGATAGAAGGCGCGGTAAATGGTAATAAGGTCGTCTGTCACTAAGCCAGGATCTGTTAGGGTACCATAGACAGTGGCCAGAATTCCTCTGGGCATGGGAGCCAAGTGGGGTGTAAACTGTACTTTTACCTCCCGGCGAGCCAAATCTGAGCAAATTTGTTCAATTTCTGGGGTATGACGGTGTTTAGCCACCCCATATGCCCCAAGGGAATTGTCCGCTTCTGCCAAAAGCAAATGAGTCTTGGCCTGTCGGCCACCGCCAGAAGTGCCTGATTTGGCGTCTATGATTATACTGTCTGGTACCACCAACCCCTGTTTCAACAGCGGCGCCAAGGCTAATAGACTGGCAGTGGGGTAGCATCCCGGGCAACCTATCAAAACACTATTTTTGATTTGTTCGCGGTACAATTCTGGTAAACCGTATACCGCTTTACCCGCCGTTTCCCCATCATCCCTCTCTGTATTGTACCAAGTCCTATAGGTCTCCAAATTCCTAAAGCGATAGTCTGCAGACAAGTCCAACACTTTGCAACCTTTTTGCAGAAGAGTTGGCGCCATTTTACAGGCCAAGCCGTTAGGAAGTCCCAAAAATACTACTTCGCAACGGGAGGCAATAGTATCTAAGTCTATGGGCTCAATTTTCTTTTTCAACCTATGGTGTAAATGGGGGTATAAGTCTCCATATTCCTTGCCGGCACTACTTTCCCCTCCTAAGTATGTTATTTCCACCTGGGGGTGAGTTAACAAAAGACGCACCAGTTGTACTCCACCGTATCCTGACGCCCCTACAATGCCTACAGATACCTTTTTTGTGTTCGAATAACTCATAAGATTGGCAAAGAAAATGGGTAATATCTCTGCTGAATTTTAATATAAAACCTTCCTAAATTGATCTTTTTGCCGGCAAGTTTTGCCCATCAAAATATCTTCCACCACAAGTGACTGCCATCGGGGAAAGTGGTAAAGGCATTTACTTTTGCTTTTTTCAGTTGTTCGCGGTTTATTTTCGCATTTTTCAGATTAGCGCCACAAAAATTGGCATTGGTAACGTCAGCATTGGTAAAATCGGCACTGGTCAAATCGGCTCCCTTAAAATTGGCATTCTGGAGATTGCTCTTGACAAAATAGGCCTGTGTCAGGTTAGCTTTGCTAAAATTGGCATTGGTCAGGTCGGCCCCATAGAAATTCCCTTGGCATGCTTGAACTTGACTCAAATTAGCCCCTTGGAGTTGACTGTAACGGAATATACATCTGCTCAGTTTTTCCCCCTCAAGATTCAAACCCTGTAAATCCTGTTCACTAAAGTCTCTTTTCCCATTTTTTAGAGCTGTAATAAACCTGTACTCATCCCACTTTATTGCGATTTTCTTGCCAGTTTCTTTTCGTTTCTCTATGGCTTTCCTTAATTGTTCTTCTGGGGAAACGGTTTTGCTAATCTCTGTGTTGGGGTTACCACCAACACTAAGGTCTGTTTTTGGCAAAGAGGTTATACCGGTGTTCACCCCAGATTCCATGGGGATTTTTACCATATTTCCCTCCAGATTTTCAATCCCTAAATCTTCCATCAGTTGCTCAACATTTCTGTAACGGTCCTTTGTGTTAATGGCCAACATCTTCTCTAAGATTTTCACCATTTTGTCGCTCAAGGAAACCTCATTTTGCCACAACAACTCGCCGGTGTCCGGGTGAATGGGAAAATTTTTAGGAGACTTTCCGGTTAATAGGTAAAGACAAGTGGCACCGAGGGCGTAAATATCACTGGCATACACTGGACGCATGGCCAATTGTTCGGGGGGGGCATAACCCATAGTGCCCACAGAAAACTTAGTTAAAGCCGTCTGGCCATAAGTTTTTGCCAGTTGAGTATTTACCTCGTCTTTTACTGCTCCAAAGTCTATTAGTATCAGTTTCCCATCCTTTTTCCGCCGCAAAATATTAGCAGGTTTTATGTCTCGGTGAATTATTTTCTGGGAGTGAATGTATTGTATAACAGGGGTGATTTCTGCCAAAAATCTTCTTAAAGCCAACTCGCCGTATACTCCCTCATCCTTTACTTCTTTTTGTAGATTTTGGCCATTTATCAACTCTTGAATCAGGTAAAAATGTCCGTTTTCTTCAAAATAATCAAATAGACGAGGTATCTGGGGATGATTGATTTGTCCTAGAGTTTTCGCCTCCCTTTCAAACAGACTAAGGGCAGTTTTGAAGGCTTGGGGGTCGTCTGTACTTGGTCGTAGTTGTTTTATAACACAAAGAGGATTGCCAGTAATGGTCAAGTCTACACCAATAAAAGTGGTGCCAAAACCCCCCCTACCCAAAACCTTGATTGCTCGATAACGATTTTTTAGAATCAGATTCCAACCACAGGTATAACACTTTTTGAGTTTGGGGTGATTTCTGGGCTGAGGGCAGTTAGGATTGAGACAATAACTAATAATCATGGGTGTGTGAAAGAATAGCCAATAGATCCAGTTGACAGACTAGTAATGTGAGAAACTAGTTTTAATTATCAAAAACATTAGAACCCTGTCATTGATGCACCTATTATAGCCGCCCATATGATGTTAACAGTTTTAACTGAGTATTATAGAAATACAAACCTCCTTACACCCCCTCCAAAACCCGGAAAACAAATAATACCCACTTTCATTATATGCGATTTAACTTTTATACCCTGGATGTATTTGCCAATAAAGTTTTTTGTGGAAATCAACTAGCAGTTTTTCCTGATGCCTCTGGCCTAAAAACAGAAATAATGGCCAAAATTGCTAGGGAATTCAACTTTTCTGAAACTGCTTTTGTCTTTCCCCCTTCCCATAAAAATGCCAATTATCTGGTGCGTATTTTCACCCCCGCGGGAGAAATTCCTTTTGCAGGACACCCCACCATTGGCACTGCCTTTTTATTGGCCTACCTAGACAAATCCAATTCCACACAACTGATTTTAGAAGAACAGATAGGACTAGTTCCGGTAAAAATCTATAGACAGGGGGAACAAGTAATAGCAACCGAATTAACCACTCCCAGTATTCCTGATTTTTTATACTATGTGCCCCCAAGGGAAACGCTGGCGGCAATCCTGTCTCTTTCTCAGGAAGATCTGCACCCTAGTTTTACCGCCCAGGCGGTATCCTCTGGCCTACCCTTTCTGATTGTACCCCTTGCCAGTACCTCTGCCCTTTCCCGCGCCAGAATCAATTATCCTTTTTGGCAGGAAATTTTGGCTAAATCCCCGGCCCCTCACCTTTACCCTTGTGTGCCCTTGAGTGACAGACAATGGCAAGTACGGATGTTCGCACCCCTATTGAGTATAAAAGAAGATCCGGCCACGGGGTCAGCAGCCGCCGCCCTTGGAGCCTATTTAGCCAGACTGCAACCAGAAACAGATGGTAGATGGGAATGGCAAATCACTCAGGGGGTGGAGATGGAAAGACCCAGTAAAATTACGGTGATTGCTACTAAACAGGCTGGACAAACAAAAGATATAAGGGTAAAAGGAGAATGTGTTATTGTCAGCCAAGGGATTTTCCACCTGGACTGACGGGATAAAATAGAGGTGAAAGGTAAAACAGGAGGGAATATGGCCACGACCAGTGATTTCCGACAAGCCATTGAAAAGGCCAGAAACCGCGAGCTAGTGGGCCCCAATGTGATAGACAAGGCCCTGCCCTACTTAGGAGGGGGATTAGTCCTCACCGCAGTGGGGGTTTATGGAGGCTTGGGCATAATACAATCCAACCCTAGCCTTTTCATGTCCACCTTCTGGCTGGCTATTATTGCCGAGTTTATTCTCTTCTTCATTGCCAGTGGGGTAGCCGAAAGGGGGAATAACGCCAACGCTCTGCCGCTTCTTGCCCTCTATAGTACCCTTAGTGGTTATACTCTAAGTGGTATTGTGTTTGTAGCTCTCGGTACCGAGGGTGTTGGTTTTAACGGGGTTGCCCTTGCCGCTCTAGGTTGTGGAATTACTTTTGTAGTAGCAAGAAACATAGGCACGAATCTGAGTAAAGAGGACGGATGGGCATTGGGGGCCACCGTGGGACTGGGAATGGTGGCCCTTTTGGTAGTATTGTTGCTACAACTGGTGTTCTCCTTTTTCGGCATTTATACCCCCAGTTGGCTAGAAGTAGGGATTTCTGGGTTGGGTGTGCTTTTGTTTGTGGGGGCCTCTGTGGTAGACTTCTATGTGCTACCCAGGACTTACAGGGACAACCAATATTTAAGTGTGGCCCTCTCCATGTATTTGACCTACATCAATCTCTTTATTTTCATTCTCCGTCTCCTAATTGCCCTAAACCGTCGCGACTAGGGAATTGATAGAGATTAGTAGCATTGATGCTGTGGGTAAGAGTGCCCCCTTTTTCCTCTTACCCCTTTAACTGGCGGAGACTTTGCCCACAGAATCCATGGTTTTGAGATATTCGGTGTTGACGCCGGACTCCCTGACTAGAGCTATTTTGCCGGTGCGGGCAATTTCTTTAATGCCAAACTTGGTTAACATGGAGATTATGGCCGCCATCTTGCCCGGATCTCCCACCACTTCTAGGGTGAGGGTATCTTCAGATATGTCCACCACCTTAGCCCTGAATATCTGAACTATTTGTAACACTTCACTCCGGTTGCTGCTGTTGGCATGTACTTTTACCAACATCAACTCCCTTTCCACACAGGGCACTTCCGTTATGTCCGACACCTTAATAACATTAATCAGCTTGTTCAACTGTTTAGTGAGCTGTTCAATAGTCCTCTCATCGCCCGGCACTACCATTGTAATGCGGGAAATCCCTTCCTGTTCGGCAGGTCCAACCGCCAAACTCTCGATGTTGTAACCTCTACGGGCAAACAAGCCGGCGATTCTAGTCAATACCCCCGCCTCGTCCTCTACTAGGACTGATATCGTGTGTTTCATTTATATCTACCGCAAGGATAAGGGTTTACAATAACAACAATAAAACAAATTGTGGCCTGGGAGTCAGCAGAGGGAGAAATGTCCCCCTACCGGGGGTGGCACGGGGTTTAAGGGCATTTCAAGAGCGAAGTTGGGCAGTCTTGATATTCAGTTCTAGTTGTTGGTTGTTGCGAATGACGGTAAAACGGAGTGTTTGGTTGATTTTGCTTTTTTCCACCAATCTTTGCAACTGGGTAGCATCCTTGATAGGCTGATTATCCACCCTAATGATCACATCCCCACGACGCATACCACCGGCTTGAGCGGGGGAGTCGGGCAGTACATTAACTACCAAAATCCCTTCTATTTCCGGCAGATAAAAGCTGGCGTTTGGATCTTGGTTATTTTGACGAGCCAATTCTGGTGTAAGATTCACCATTTGAATGCCGATGTAGGGGTGTGGTACCTGTTTACCAGCCGCCAGAATAGGGGTTAACTCCTTAGCCTTGTTGATGGGGATAGCAAAACCAATACCGGTGGCATCGGCACGAATGGCAGTGTTAATGCCGATTACTTCTCCCCAGGCATTCAGTAATGGCCCTCCTGAATTTCCAGGATTAATGGCGGCATCCGTTTGTAAAAAATCAATTCTCTTGTCCAGAATCCCCACCTGGGAGGAGGGGCGATTGAGGGTACTGATAATCCCCAAAGTGACTGTATTATCCAATCCTACAGGATTTCCGACAGCAATAGCCCAATCCCCCACTTTAACTTTGTCAGAATCTCCGAGGATGGCAACAGGTAATTTTTGCCCCTGGGGGTTTATCTTTACCACCGCCAAATCTGTTACATCATCCTTTCCTAAGACTGTGCCCTGGAACTTCCTACCATCTTTGAGTGTTACAGTCACTCTATCAGCCCCACTCACCACATGGGCATTGGTCAGAATAATACCGTTTTTGTCAATTATAAAACCCGAACCCAACCCTTGCACTATTCTCTCTCTGGGTATCAGGGCTCGAAACCTATCCCCGAAGAATTGGCGGAAAAAGGGATCATCCAAGAAGGGATCTAAAGCAGGACGGAGGGTTATTATCTTTTCCGTATCAATGCGCACTACGGCGTTGCCTGCCCTTTCTACTGCCCTAGTGACAAAACTCTCTTCTGTAAGGGGGATATTACGTTGAGCAACACTGCTTTCATCTACCAGGGCCTGGGCAGTTAAATGTGTCATTCCCCCAAGGGCCAACCCCATTCCCACCACCAAAGCCAGTAGATGGGAGACAAACTGACGCAACGGTTTAGGAATCCTCATGGTTTTTCAATGCCATGTAAAGATTTTATACTTTTCTTAATCAACAGACGCCAACAAATAAGATAATGGTTTCGCTGTCCATACCATCTACCATTCTAAAATATAGGCAATGGCCGCCTCAGTCAGTGGGGAGAGGGCCGGATTTTAAAAACTAATTATTTCCTGGTTGGCTTATATAGGGAGAAAAAAAATGTTAGTGGATGCTGTCACCAGTCTTATTAAGAATTACGACGTGACAGGGCGTTATTTAGATCGTGATGCCCTGGATACTCTAAAAGAATACTTCAAATCTGGCACCGCTAGGGTGAAAGTGGCCGCCATGATTAACGGTAACTCTGCCGATATTGTAAAGTCCGCCTCTCGTCGGCTATTTGAGGAAATCCCCGAGTTAATCCGTGCTGGCGGCAATGCTTATACCACTCGTCGCTATTCCGCCTGTCTCAGGGACATGGATTATTATCTTCGTTATGCCACCTATGCCCTAGTGGCCGGTAATAATAGTGTTTTGGACGAAAGGGTTTTACAGGGATTAAAAGAAACTTATAACTCCCTAGGTGTACCCATTGGCCCCACTGTCCGTGGTATTCAGATAATGAAGGAGATTGTAAAGGAAATGGCAGCCCAAGAGGGAATCGAAGATACCAGTTTTATCGATTCCCCCTTTGATCACCTCACCCGGGAATTGAGTGATGTTTCCGTTTAGCTATTATTGTCCTCTGTAAATGTCACCCGTGTGAGTATTACCATCTCTAAGACTCAACCACTGCCCCTAGTAGGGGGCTTTTTAATTTCTATTCCCTCTTTTACAAAAATCGCACCTCCCCCTCATCCCCATCTATTTCTACCAATCCCCCCACCGGCAGACAGGCGTTGTCGCCATCATGACCAAAAGGCAAATCACTAATAATAGGGATATTCAAATCTCCCAGTCTATCCCTCAATACTTCCTCTACAGTCCAACTGTCACCTTCACGGGGGAAATTACAGCCACTAAAACGCCCCAACAGTATGCCTCTCACCTGCAAGAAAATGCCCATTAGTCGCCACTGGGTTAACATGCGATCAATCCTATAGGGGGCCTCTTGGACGTCTTCTAAAGCCAAAATAACTCCTCTAAGGTCCGGACAAAGGGGGGTGCCCAACAGATGAGTGGCTACGGTGAGATTGCCAGGCAACAGTCTCCCTTTTGCCTTGCCTCCCCCCCAGCCTTTCCCCCTCAAAGGCGGCAATCCGTTTCCCTCCAGATAGTCAAAAAGCCTATTCAATGACCACTCTGACTCGTGGGCAATGGTAGTCAAAAGCGGGGCATGAAGACTTACAATCCCCTGACGATACAAACTCCATAACAGACTAGTCACATCAGAAAAGCCAATTAGCCACTTAGGAGGATTTATTAGCTGCCCCTGCCAAGCTTCCAACAATCTAGCCCCCCCATCC
>DVEF01000097.1 GCA_015295805.1 Geminocystis sp. M7585_C2015_104
AATAGCCTTAGCACCATTAAAACCCGCCCCCTATGGCGCCACCTTGAAGCAGGCCGTCCGCAAAGAGGAACCGGAAAGGATGTTGGACTCCCTCCTGGTGGCCGCGTTAATTGAAGCCAGATCCCATGAAAGACTGGGGCTCTTGGCTCAACACTGTCCTGATGGGGAATTGGCTAGATTTTATAGGGGGTTGATGGTGTCGGAGGCGAGACACTATGGCGCTTATTGGTTGTTGGCAAGGCGGTACTTCCCACCAGAAGTAGTGTCAGCAAGATTGGAGGAATTAGCCCAGTTAGAAAGCGATATTCTCTCACAACTGTATCCTGAACCGCGTATCCATAGCTAGTTGGTTTTTTGGTATTTTTCCACGATTTTAATAGCCCTGCTGACACTTTCTGGGAAGATCACCACCAAGCCTCCTTCTTTTACCTTGTTAATGCCAGTCTCAATGGCCTCAGCCTCGTCCAAGACGACAATATAGTCCTGGTTGGGATTTTCTGAGAGGATGCCATCGACGATTATGTCTGCTACCTCTCCCCTCTCTCTCCCACGGGTGTCGTCATCTTCCTTGACGATGATGTAATCAAAGATGCGAGCGGAAATCACCCCCAACTGTCTCAAGTCCTCATCTCTTCTGTCTCCTGGCCCACCTATGACCCCTACTCGGTCCGCCTTCCAGTTTTTAACAAAGTTTCCCACTGCCTCATAGGCTGCGGGGTTGTGTCCGTAGTCGATAAGTACGCTACAGTGTTTCAGCTCAAACAAGTTCATGCGTCCTGGTGTTTGTTCGGCACTTGGCCTGAAGGTTCTCACCCCTTGACGAATCAACTCTATATCAACCCCTTTGACAAAGGCGGCTAAACAGGAGGCCAAGACGTTAGCAATCATGAAGGGGGCCATGCCCTTGAGGGTGAGGGGGATATTTTCCACTTTTTCAATTCTCAAAGTCCATTGTCCCTCACAAATGGACACATAGCCGTTTTCATACACTGCCGCTATGCCATTGCGACGCAGATGTTCTCGGATGATGGGATTGTCCGGGTTCAGGGAAAAATAGGCCACCTTGCCCCTGACATTTTTGGCCATTTGTGATACCAGGGGGTCATCGGCATTGAGGACGGCATAACCGTCACCGGCAACGGCCTCAGCTACCACTGCCTTGACCTTGGCCATTTGTTCAATGGTGTCGATGTCTCCTTGTCCCAGGTGGTCTGCTGCTACGTTCAATACTACACCTACATCACAACGATCAAAGGCCAGGCCGGAGCGGAGGATGCCCCCACGGGCGCACTCCAAAACGGCAACTTCCACTGTTGGGTCTCGCAGGATCACGCTGGCGCTGACCGGGCCTGTATTATCCCCTTTTTCCACCAGGTGTTCGCCGATATAAATCCCATCAGTGGTAGTATAACCAACTACCTTGCCGGTTTGACGATAGATGTGGGCAGTGAGGCGGGTGGTGGTGGTTTTGCCATTGGTACCGGTGATGGCGATAATGGGGATTCTACTGGGAGTGCCTGGGGGGAATAGCATGTCTAATACGGGGGCTGCCACATTGCGGGGTAGTCCTTGGCTGGGGGCCACATGCATTCTAAACCCCGGCGCCGCATTCACCTCTATTACCACGCCCCCCACTTCCTTGAGGGGTTTGCTAATATCGGGGGTGACCACATCTATGCCAGCTATGTCTAACCCAATCAACTTAGCTATCCTTTCTGCCATCCAAACGTTTTCTGGGTGAATTTCATCAGTGCGGTCAATGGCAATACCCCCTGTGCTGAGATTAGCCGTGGCTCGCAGATAGGCTATTTCCCCTTCCCTAAGACGTGTTTGGAGATTATAGCCCTGTCTTGCCAACACCTTTAATACGGTGTCATCCACGGTGATTTTGGTCAGAACATTATCGTGTCCTTCGCCGCGATTGGGGTCTTGATTAGTTTTCTCAATTAGCTCTTCAATGGTGGAATGGCCATCTCCTACCACATGGGCGGGCACTCTTTCCGCCACTGCCACTAATTTGCCATTCACCACCAGTAGCCGGTGATCTCTACCTTTGTAGTACTTTTCTACTAAAACACTTCGACTTTTAGAGGCGGCACTAGCAAGGTCGTAGGCGGCTTCTGCTTCCTCTGGGGTCTGGACGTCCACAGTAATGCCGCGGCCATGATTGCCATCTAGAGGTTTAATCACCACCGGATAGCCCCCAACGTCCTCAATAGCCTCTTCTAGTTCGTCCAAATAGTGAATTACTATTCCCTTGGGCACAGGGATTCCTGCTTCTGCCAGAATAGTTTTTGTCCCCTCTTTGTCACAAGCTAGTTCTACGGCAAGGATATTGGAGTAACTACTGAGGGTGGCCTGGATTCTCTTCTGATAAACCCCATAGCCCAACTGCACCAATGCTCTGGCACTCAGTAGCATCCAGGGTATATCCCGAGCTTCCGCCTCTTTGACTATGGCTTCGGTGGAGGGGCCCAAGGCCGCATTTGCCTTTAAATCCTTTAGGTCTGCCAGGTCCTGGGCCAACTCCTCTGGCGGATAGAACCCCTTTTCTACAAGTGAGTTGCAGAGGCGAACGGCGGCGCGGCCGGCATACCTACCGGCTTCCTCATATACATACTCGAACACCACATTGTACACTCCGGGGGTGGAGGTTTCCCTGGTACGGCCGAAACCTACGGGCATCCCTGCCAGTTCTTGTAACTCCAACGCCACATGTTCCACCACATGACCCATATAGGTGCCCTCTTTGACCCTTTCCAGGAACCCCCCACGGTATTTTTTGGAGCATTGGTGTTCTACTAGACTGGGTAGAGTTTTCACCAGGGCCTCATAAAAGCCGGGAATCTGATTGGTGGGGGTGTTAGCCAAATCTTCCAAGTCTAGGCGTAACTGAATTAGTTTATGTCTTCTGATACTCCAGTAGTTGGGTCCTCTGAGGGTCAGTGTTCTGAGGATTCTCATCTGCTTTCTGTCCTTGCTGCTCCCTATGATATTACAGTGTCTCTCGAATGTGTTCCTGTTAACTGTTCAGTTTGAACATTTTAGAGATAGTCTTGAGCGGGCACGGGGGTATGGGTTTTTAGATTGTAGCGATCCCCATGGGCCAAAATGTGAAGACGAAGATTGTGGAGAGCCAGGGGAGCTTCTGCCGGCACTTTACCCTGATTTGTATGACTCATGGCCTTGGCATCCACAATGGTCACTGTGCCCTTCCCCAAAACCTCTAGGTACTCGCCGTGGAACAGGGCGCAGGTGTCCTCATCTATCCCCACCCCTAGTCTTTCCGGATGGCTGGAAATGGCTGCCAGGAGTCTAGCCATGCGATTGCGATTGTGAAAGTGCTGATCCACGATGATCTCTGGGATTATACCCAGCCCCATGGCCATATCTACCAGGGCTCGATTGGGAGACTCGCCACTACCACCGCCGGCTATCATATGGTGTCCCATTACTGCTGCCCCTGCACTGGTGCCTGCCAGGGTAATTTCCCCTAATTTCACCCTTTGGCGTATTCTTTCCATCAGGGGTGTGTCTGCCAATAAACCGCAGAGACGTAATTGATCTCCCCCCGTCATAAATATGCCTGTACACCTTTCCACATACCCCTGATATTCTGGATCTTCCCCCTGAAAACGATCCCGCACATCTAGAATCATTACATCTTTTACCCCCATGTCGCTAAAAATACTGGCGTAGCGCTCCCCTATAATAGTAGGTTCCCTGGAGGCGGAGGGAATAATGCCGATGATGGCCTCTTCTCCCCCTGCACAACGCCAGAAGGTTGTGAGAATTTCCTTGCCATGGACTTTATCCTCTGCACCCCCGATTACTAAAATGGAGTCTCGATAGTATTGCCTCATTTTTCTGTCTTACACCCCTTATTTGTTTCCTTGTCGTGAGCTAACAAGTTTGTGAGCGTACCATTATACGCCCTTTGTTGTCTGCACGTTTCATTGTTGACTTTCACCACCACCGTGAGCCACAATTAAAACTGGAAAGAACTTAGGGGTTTATTATAGGCGCTGTAATCACCCCTAAACTGTCAATTTTTTAACCGTCCTTAAGTAGTGAGAAGTGTTGTTGGGCAGTGCGAATCGACATAATTACTCTTTTCCCAGACTTTTTCACCTCTCCCCTCAGCTATGGAGTAATGGGCAGGGCTATTAAGAAGAACATTGCCATTGTCAATTTGGTCAACCCCCGCGATTTTACCACAGACAAACACCGTCAGGTGGACGATGAGCCCTATGGGGGAGGTGCGGGGATGGTATTAAAACCCGAGCCTATTTTCGCGGCAGTGGAGTCTCTGCCCGTCATCCAGCCAAGGGAGGTCATTTTGATGAGCCCCCAGGGTCAAACCCTCAATCAACCCCTTTTAAAAGAACTGGCATACAATTATAAACAACTAGTGATCATCTGTGGCCATTATGAGGGGGTAGACGAAAGGGTACAACATATAGTGACAAGGGAAATCTCTCTGGGGGATTTTGTGCTAACCTGTGGGGAAATCCCCGCCCTAGCTTTGATTAACGGTGTCATCCGACTTCTCCCCGGCGCTGTGGGAAAGGCTGAGTCCATAAGGTCAGATAGCTTTGAAGATGGATTGTTAGACTACCCCCACTATACCCGTCCAGCGGTTTTCAGGGGATGGGAGGTGCCCGCCGTCTTATTGTCAGGGAATCATCAGAAGATTGCCCAGTGGCGTCGGGAGAAGCAGTTGGAAATAACGAGGAAGAAACGACCAGACTTATTGGCCAAGTGGGAACAATCTCAACAGTGCAATAATAATAACAAATAACCCAAGAGCTGTTGTGGCGGCAATTGTCATGTCTCAGACCATTAACCCTTCCCTCTATAACCTAATTAAATTGTTGCGCTGGGACAAGCCGGCAGGAAGACTGATTTTGATGATCCCCGCCCTGTGGGCACTGTTTTTGGCGGCAGCGGGAAAACCCCCCCTTCCCTTGTTGCTGGTAGTCATCTTAGGGAGTATAGCCACTAGTGCCGCGGGTTGTGTTATCAATGACCTGTGGGATCGTAACATTGATGACAAGGTGGAAAGGACTAAAAATCGACCCCTTGCCTCCCGCGCTTTATCAGTAAAGGTGGCTCTTGTCGTCTTTTTTATCTTTCTGGCCATAGCCGCCATTTTGGCCTCCTATCTAAACCCCCTCAGCTTCTGGTTGTGTGTGGCGGCAGTGCCCGTTATTATTTGCTATCCCTTGGCCAAAAGGTTTTTCCCCGTACCCCAGCTGGTATTATCACTGGCTTGGGGCTTTGCCGTGTTGATCAGCTGGACTGCTGTTAAACCCGAAATATCTTTGGATACTTGGCTACTCTGGGCAGCTACAGTCACCTGGACAATGGGATTCGATACCGTATATGCCATGAGTGACAAAGAAGACGACCTAAGACTGGGCATCAATTCCAGTGCCATTTTCTTTGGAGATTGGGCCGCCGAGGCAGTCGGTCTATTCTTCGCTCTCACTGCAGGTTTATTGGCCTATATTGGACTTTTAAGGGGGTTTAACCCATTCTTTGGGGTCAGCTGGTTTGTGGCCGTGATTTTTTGGGTGGGACAATATGTCCGTCTCCGCACAGAGGAGGGTGACAAGAGTAAATATGGGCGTATTTTTAGCGAGAATGTATGGCTCGGTTTCATCCTCCTTTTGGGGATGATTTTAGGGCAAATATAGCAGTTACCGGCAAAGAAAACTGGCAGGCAAACATGAAAGACTGGTTGGGTTTAATGATTGGCAATTCCCGTCTCCACTGGGGTTTGTTTCGCGACAATCGTCTGGCCAAAACCTGGAATACTTTTCAGGCAGAATCCTTGGCGGAATTGAATACAGTAGTGGAGGATGAGGAGTTAAAAGAGTGTCTGCGGGCGCAAATCCCTCTTTACTTCGCCTCGGTAGTGCCTTCTGCTACCAAGATGTATTTATCTTTACCACAGGCGAGAATCATTGACTGTAGCCTTATCCCCCTCAAAAATACCTATCCTAGTTTGGGCTGCGATCGCATTTTGACCCTGTGGGGAGGGGGTTGTAAGTATGGTTTCCCCTGTTTAGTGATCGACAGTGGTACAGCCCTAACCTTCTCCGGCGCCGATGCCCAAAGACGCTTCCGGGGAGGGGCCATTTTGCCGGGGGTAAAGCTACAACTCCAGGCATTGTTTTTCCACACCGCCTCTCTCCCCGAAGTGGAAATCATGGCCGACTTAACCCCCCGTTGGGCCACCAATACCCCTTGTGCCATTCAAAGTGGTGTCATTTATACCATTACCGCGGGCATTAGGGACTTTGCCGAGGACTGGTTAAAGCAGTACCCCTGTAGTAAGGTAATTTTCACTGGTGGCGATGCCCTTCTTTTGTCTCACTATTTTCGCCGTATTTATCCCGACTTCCAAGCTGACATTGTTGTGGATCCAAATCTAATCTTTTTGGGTATGTGGGAGTATGTGTCTCTTTTAGATTCCCCCTTTTAACCTCCCTTCCCCGAGAAGCGAGTGCGAATTAGGGTCCCTATATTACTTTGATTTACATCTAAAATACGAGAGGTGAGAAAACGATTCATCCACTGCTCCAAATATCTACGATTGGCAATCTTTTCTTCTAGCTTATCAGTGTCTAGGGGATAGGGAGCCAGTCCTTTTATGGCAGCAGTGGTGACACAATACATGGACTTTTGGAAACTAATACAGATTTTCACCAACAAGTCTTTCTCTTTACGAGGGGTTTGACGATAGTATTCCCGCAAATAATCCGGGAGATAATGACCCATATCTTGCATTAACAGGGTAGGGGGAATCCCCGCACTCCCTATGGGCAGGGGATCAGCATAAAGGGCACCATAGTTGAATGACGCCTGATCTACGGGAATTTGATTGGCTTGGGCATTGTAGGAAACTGTGCCCGGAAAGGGTGCGCCTCGGAAAAATACCGCCTCCACATATGGCACCGCCACATCCATCAAAAAGGTCAAACCGGCGCTTTTGGGCAGTAAGTTATACCGTTCCCCCTTAATCACCACCCCATAGGTGATGGGCTTTTTGGCTGCCACCACTAGACCGTTTAAAATATGCTGTACTACATCAGGTATAGTTTTAATCTCCCCCCTATCATATCTATCTGACAGGGTGAGAAATATTCCAGCCATCACCTCCCAAAATTGCCCCAAGGCGGAGTAATAAACCAACATTTTTACCTGTTCGGGAAAAAACTGGGGAAAGAGTTTATGCAATCCAACTAACCCCGGATTATCGCCAATTTTAGCCCTTATAGCCTCCTCACAGAGTTGTTTGAACTCCCCGGTTTCCAGGTATTCTTCCAGTTTGCCTCCCCCATGCCATAACATCAAACGCATGCAATATTCCGCATACTCGTAATTGATGCGCTTATGCCACCAGTGACGTAATAATTTTTTCCAGGAAAACTCCCCATTAAAGTACTTGAAAAAGGGAAATAGTACTAAAAATTGATGTTCAGCAATATAAGTGAGATTGCGCCAATAAGCGTCTAAAACTATGCCATAGGCCTTTAAAATTCCTACCACCTCCATCACATTTTCCGGGGAATCTTGTAAAAGGGCTCCCCCCCTTTCCAAACGGTGGATATATTCGGCTAAAGGATGCTTGGATGGTGGAAGAGTTGTTGCTACCATATGTCCGTTTCTAGTTTTTTTTGTCTGTCTATTGTAGCTAGTTTTTGTGTTTCCCACTTGGGGAAGATAAACTTGAAATTGGTAGTAAAATCGAGTAAAATTCAGTAACCCTTTCTTCCTTTAGCATGTCATGGAGACACAAGAGTTTAGTGAAACTTTTCCCCTGTTCCACAATCTGGAAACAGAAACCCTTGAATGGCTTTTATCCATGACAGAAACGGAAAGTTATGACCCTCAGGAAATATTATTTTCAGAGGAAAGTTGGGGTAGGGGTGTAGACTTTATCGTTTCCGGATGGGTCAAATTGGAAAATGTCCGTGGAGAGGAGAGAAATACAATAGAAATTATAGGGCCAGGGGGTTTTGTGGGGGAAGCGGCCATCCTAGGCAATGTCGCCAGTGGCAGTCGAGTGGTAGCCATCTCCCCTGTGGAATCCCTGACAATTCCCGCCCAACGCTTCTTACAAATCCTCCATCAGGATATCCAAATTCAACATCGTCTCTTGAAACTAATGGTGGAAAAGGTGGGGGAGTATCAAAGATATTGTCAATTCTATCGTCAGCCACCCAAAGTAAGACTAGCTACGGTTTTGATTTCCCTGGCGGATAAATACGGTGAAACTGGCCAAAGGGGCATCGAGCTTTTTAATTTCCCCCGTCAGGATTTAGCTTCCCTAGCCCAATTGAGTTTGGATGAATGTTTGCAGGTGATGGCCAAGTTTGAAAACAAGGGAATAATAGCTACAGATGAGGATTCCGAGCGCCTGCTACTTTGTAACATCAAACAACTTCACCATATCGTCGGCAAACTAGGTGGCGACTAAGCTGTCTTGTCATTTCCTCCTTTCTCGGTGTATAATCGCCTCAGGAGTGTCCGTAAGATTGAACACACTCTCCCCACATAAATGAGAGAAAGGCACATAAGTCCTGATAGCGCCCTGGGTTTGGTATCCACCTACAGCTTCCCTGCCTTGGTGGGCACCGCCGACACTATGCTCAAGTCTGCTGGTGTTACACTTGTAGGCTATGAGAAAATAGGAGGAGGATATTGTACAGCGATTGTAAGGGGGAATATAGCGGATGTGAGGTTGGCGGTGGAAGAAGGGGCAAAAATGGCAGAGGAAATAGGTCAACTACATTCCAAGCTGGTGATACCGAGGCCCATGCCCAATTTGGAGGCGGTGTTGCCCATCGGCAGTCGTTTATTGGAAATAGCCCAGCAGAAAAAGGGTTTTAGTCGTCTGAGCAACAGCCCCATGGGCTTGTTGGAAACCCGGGGTTTTCCCGCCATGGTGGGTGCCGCCGATGCCATGTTAAAGGCAGCAGATGTTCAATTGGCCGCCTATGAAACCATTGGAGCTGGACTTTGTACTGCCATTATCAGGGGTACCATAGCTAACGTGGCGGTGGCCATTGAGGCAGGAATGGAGGTGGCAGAAAAGATAGGGGAGTTACATGCTGTAATGGTAATCCCCCGTCTGTTGGAAGACTTAGAGGCTGTACTGCCTATCGCCAATTACTGGTTAGAGAAAGAAGAAAAAGAACAACCCCTACCACCTCTATCCAGTCAGCAACGTCGTCGTCAACCCAGACGAAAATTGGTTGCCTTGCCGGAATTGGAAAGGGTGCCCTTTACTTATGAAACCAGGCAGACTATCAAGCAAAAGGCCACCCTCGAAACCGATAACCCCGAATAATCCCCTGCCCGCCTACACCAACCCCAAAAGACAGGCTATCAGGGCCTTCTGGGCGTGCATCCGGTTTTCCGCCTCATCCCAAACCCTTGACTGTCTCCCTTCCAACACCTCCTCAGTAATCTCCTTACCCCTGTATGCCGGCAGGCAGTGTAACACTATGGCTTCCCTATCTGCCAAACCTACTAGCCTTTCATTCAGCTGATAGGGTTGAAAGGAAGGGATTTTCTTTGCCGCTTCCCCCTCCTGCCCCATGCTTACCCAAACGTCAGTGTACAACACCTGAGCCTTGTCCACGGCTGTTTCCGGGGAGTTGGTGAGCAAAATCTGGTCAGGGTTGGCAGCTAGTTTCCTAGCCCTTTCTACAATTTCCGCTTTTGGTTCGTATCCGGGAGGTGTCGCTATCCTCACCTTCATCCCCATTATGGCACCCCCCAACAACAGAGAATGAGCTACATTGTTACCATCCCCCAAAAAGGCTATGGTTATCCCCTCTAGTCCCCCAAAATTCTCCTCTATCGTCTGGAAGTCTGCTAGAATCTGACAGGGGTGTTCCAGGTCTGTTAGGGCGTTGATTATGGGTATATCACTATACTCGGCAAAAGTCTGTAAATCCTCCTGGGCAAACGTGCGTATGGCCACAATGTCTAAATAACGACTCAACACCCTTGCAGTATCCTTTATCGGCTCACCCCTCCCAATCTGAGTAGTACTGGGTTCTAAGTATATCACGTTGCCCCCCAATTGATACATGGCAACAGTAAAAGAAACACGGGTGCGAGTGGAGGCTTTGTAAAACAGTAGGCCCAACGTCTTGTCACACTTGTACTGTTTTTTCCCTTTTTTTAGCTCCGCTGCTAGGTCTAAAATTGTCCTTATTTCCTCTTTGTTTAAATCCGCTATACTCAGCAAGTCTCTCCCTTCCAGCTTCACCATCTTTCTTTCTCTTCTTTATCCTTCTTGTCCTAAAATAATTCTCCTATCTTATCCCAACTGCAGCCTCTTGGTTACATCTTCCTGCCCCCCCTTTGCCAATTGCAACCAGTCTCGAGAGCTTTTTTTTATTTTATAAAATTTATATTTTTTGTTATAATAGTGTGCAAAACGTAGCCAAAAACAAGGAGTCAAAATACATGGAAAATCAACAAGCAAGTCTGAAAGAAAGAATAGGCGAGGATATAAAAGCCGCAATGAAAGCTAAGGATCAGGTGCGTCTAGAAACAGTAAGAAGCATCAAAAAACTTCTGTTGGAAAAAGAAGTAGAATTGAGAGCAAAAGGGAAAGATAGCCTATCCTATGAAGATGAAATAGCAGTTTTATCCCAGTTGGCTAAACAAAGAAAAGAGGCAATAGAACAATATACAAAGGCGGGCAGGGAAGATTTGGCAGAAAAAGAAAGGGCAGAATTGGCAATAATAGAAAGCTACCTACCTCCCCAACTGTCCGATGAAGAATTGGAAGCAAAAATAGACCAAATAATAGCTCAAACAGGGGCAAAAACTGTCAAAGATTTGGGGAAAGTAATGGGGGTGGCCATGAAAGAACTAAAAGGAAAAGCAGACGGCAAAAAAGTTCAAGAATTGGTGAAATCCAAACTCGGCCAATGAGCCGGAAGAGGAATTGTCATGATTTCCAGACAATTGGCAGTGGGGAATTAAAACAAAATCCCCGGCAAGATAGAATGGAATATTGGCAAAAATCAGGGAAAGCTAATGGCAACCCGAAACCACTGGATTGCCTCCCCTTTAACTAAGATAAATCGATATGACTGACAAAATCCGGATTTTGATGTGCCCTCCCGACTACTACGATGTAGACTATGTAATCAATCCCTGGATGGAGGGCAATGTACACAGGTCAAGTCGGGAAAGAGCCGCAGAACAATGGGAAAAGTTATATAATATTATCACACAGTATGCTACAGTAGAACTGATTAAACCACAACCAGGACTCCCTGACATGGTATTCACCGCCAATGCGGGTTTGGTTTTGGGAGACAAGGTGGTATTGAGTCGTTTTTATCACCCGGAAAGACAACCAGAAGAGCCCTTTTTTAAACAGTGGTTTGAGGCTAACGGCTTCACTATATATCAACTACCTAAGGATTTGCCCTTTGAAGGGGCCGGTGATGCCCTCCTTGACAGAGAAGGACGTTGGTTGTGGGCTGGCTACGGCTTCCGCTCAGAATTGGACTCCCACCCCTACATAGCTAAATGGTTAGACATTGAAGTTTTATCCCTCCGTCTCATTGACAGTCGCTTCTACCATCTGGATACCTGTTTCTGCCCCCTCACCGGCGG
>DVEF01000098.1 GCA_015295805.1 Geminocystis sp. M7585_C2015_104
ACTGAGTGTACCACTGTGGAACCCGCAAAGTCTTTAAATCCCAAATTGGCCAACCAACTACCATCCCACACCCAACGTCCAGTGATAGGATAGGAAATAGCCACCAAAAGGAAACTAAAAATCAAAAAGGCATTGAACCGAATTCTTTCTGCCACTGCACCAGAAACGATTGTAGCAGCTGTTCCCGCAAAGGCCACTTGGAATAGGAAAGAAACAGCGGCTGGCACTGCCTTGGGGTAATTTTCGTTGCCATAGGGGGTGGCATCTCCATGGAAAAAGAAACCCTGGGTGCCTATGATAGGATTACCCTCTCCATACATAAAACCATAACCCACCGCCCAATAGGCTATGGTGGCAATAGCAAAGACGATCAAATTCTTGGCCAAAATATTAACCGCATTTTTATGCCGGCAGAAACCAGTTTCCACCATAGCAAAGCCGGCATTCATGAATATTACCAATACCGCACAAAACAACAAAAACACCGAGTCCAGGATAATTTTTATCTCCTCTAGGGTTTTAGGGCCTTCTAACCCCTGTGCCATTACCGCCGCATCCCATAATACTACTATTAGGGCACTTAGGGGAATACAGGCCAACCAGTAGGGGGAGATTTTACGGGTTATTTTGTCTATCAGACTCAGAGTTGCACCTTGTTGGATTACACTCTGTTGCCCTTTTGAGATGCCCTTTTTATTTTTTTTTAACCTCATCCCCATATGCTCTCCACTGATATGTGAGATAACTTTTATAAAACGGTAGGATAACTGTTAAATATTTATGGTTTTCACCCCGAATTTCTGTATTGAAATATACAATTATTCTCTGTTATGTGGCCCCACTATTGGTTTAACCTTCCTCCTATTTTCCGCTACATTCTCATCTTTGTCGCAGCCTTTCCTCTTTTATATATTTTTTTGAATTTCGTTTTACTCCCCCTTTTTCGGCGGCTGGAAACAGACATCCCTCTGGTTACCCTCAATCTTTCTATTACCCCCATTCTCACTATCTTCATTCTTCTTTACGCCAAGTTCATATTTTCCCTGCTGGACTTCTCTTGGCAGGGTTTAACCCTTAAGTTTCTTAATGCTGCCTTAATAATTGTCCTCAGTTCCTGGTCTGTAACTCTTTTGAAACAAGTGCTCATATACTATTTGCGGGAGTATACCAAACAGACGGAGGTGATGTGGGATGACGTGTTACTGCCGTTGGTTGGTGCCATTTCCCCTGTGATTATCTTTTTGGTTGCCGCTGTCTTTGTCTTGAAAAACTTTGGTGTTGATTTAACTGGTATTTGGGTAGCCCTAGGCGGTGCTACTTTTATTATTGGTTTCGCTTTAAAAGACATTCTCGCCAATTTTTTCAGCGGTATTGTTTTACTCATCGATACCCCCTTTCAATTTGGGGATGTTTTACGCCTAGAAGACGGCACCATTGGTATGCTACAGCGCATTGGGGTCCGTGTTACCAAACTCTACCTCTTCAACCGCCATTGTGAGGTTTACATCCCCAACAGTATTCTCCAAAACCAGACTATTACCAACCTCAGTCGTCCTACTTCCTACTACTATTATACCAGCACCCTTGAAATCCCCGCACAATTAGACATAGATTATATTCGCAATTTGATAACAGAAATTGTCTTGGCCCACCCCGATACCCTGGCCGATATTGACACCAAAATACGTCTTATTGATAAATACTATGTTGTCGATGACCCCAGTCATCCTCTCAACGAACAACAAAAATATGGCAAACTCCGTCTCTTGGCTGAACAAAAAGTTAACCAAAAACTACAAGAAATTGAGGAATCTTTGGAGGCTCTAGTTGTCACCCTCCAGTTTGCTGAAAAAGGGGGTTTAACCTCTGAAGAAATCAGTAATATTTATCAAGAATACCAACAAATATTATACCTTATGGGTTTAGTAATTACCCCTGAAGCTCCACCTGACAACTCTCTTAATCTACCTATAACCGAGTCCAAAGACACATCCAACCTTATTGATTTAGTACGACAGTGGTATCGAATTTGGCTAAAAGACCCCAATCTCAAAGAAGAAGACTTGTATTTAATACCCCAAGAATGGGAAATAAAAATTAATTTACTAAAAAAAAGAACTTACCGTCTCTATCAGAAAATAACTAAACCTAAACGAGAAGAAACTCGTCTCGATGACTACGTTTTAGAATTGAATGAATGGCTCAAATCCCGCTTTAAGGAAAGAAATAAATGGCAGGAACCTCAAATTTGGATTAAGGCACTAAATCACGACGAAGGATACCTCTACTACCAATTCCAAATCAATTTCTGTGTAGACGACATCAAATTAGAATACGGCCAACGTGGCGATCGTATCTGTAGTCAAATCAATCAGGAAATTCTTCGATGTCTCGAACCTTCTTTAAAAAACCACATAAGGCCATAGTTCCCTTTTGTCCAAGTGCTACTTTTGACTTCCCGTAAAACCCACATTACCCCTCTCCGAAAGATTTACTACTATATGAACATAGAAAAAGGAAATTAAATTTTGTAAAAAATGTTGCATTTCCGAGCAAGGCGGGGGTTTTTCTCCTGTAATTCCGGCTACAATTAAAATAGGATTAAAAATAAAGAAAATCTGAAGAAAACAAGGAGGTTACCGGGAAGAATTTCACAATTGTAAACATGTCGGGTTGCGTTTTCTGTTGACAAGGGGAAAAAGGAGGCAAACAAATGATAGCCAGCGGTGTTTTTGAAATACAGGAAAGATACAACAGAGGAGAAAGAAATTTCTCCAAAGCGCAACTGAGAAGAGTGGATTTGAGAAATGCCCAACTCAGGGGCATCAACTTGGAAGGCGCAGACTTGAGTTATGCCGACTTGCGAGATGCCGACTTGAGTGGTGCAAACCTCAGCAGGTGTTACCTCAATGAGGCTAACCTCACAGGCGCCAACCTGACTGGTGCCAACCTCACTGGTGCCTATTTCATCAAAGCTTACCTCATCAGGGCGAATTGTCACAAGGTGATAGCTAAGGATGCTAACTTCACCGGCAGTTTCCTGAGTAAGGCCAATTTTAGTGAGGCTGACTTAACCGGGGCAATTCTTAGTGGGGCATATCTGGGCAATGGGGTGTTTCAAGATGCCCAATATGACGGCACCACCCGTCTTGACAGGGGATTAAAACCAGAATCCCTGGGCATGAAAAAAGTATCTGTCCTCAACCCCTCCAGTACTGCAAAAATAACCCTCGGCGAGGTTATTATCTATTTTGAAGCCATTGCCGCCATTGTTAGCAAGTATCTGGGCAATACTATCACCGCCAAATACTTTGAAGAAACACGTCCAGAAGTAGAATGGCTGCAAAACTTTTCAATGGATAAAAAAGGCAAAGTCCATTTCCCGGGAAACTTAGCTACTCCGGCAACACTGCTTCAGCTAAAGTGGTTCGAGAAATGGACAGATGCCTTCATAAAAAAATGCTCTCTCGTGATACAGGACTTGCCTGCTATTGTTGAGGAGAAAAGACTGACAGTGGAAGACCTAGTCAAGAGCAGAATAGCATAGTTTTTACCCAAAAGGGAACAGTGATTTCTCTGAATTCCTCATGAATCTCTCTGTGGAGGGTGGTGGGTGGTGTTTTTCAAAAGGGGCAACCTTTGGGCACGAAATATCTCCTCACTATCCCTCCCCATATTTTCTAGGATGTCCATGAGCATATGGCCCACTAGTTGCCCCATAACCACCGTGGGTGCTAGTATTCCCACCAGACAGGATAATGGGAAATGCGACTGCTTACTCTTACCGTTAGACATAGTAGCATCGGACGACACAGTAGCACTAGACGTGGTGGCAACCTCAGGAAATATGCCCCATGGGCGAGTCGTCAACCCGCGAGTTGTCAGAGGCAGTGTCGGGGGATTTATTTTTTTTGAGCCTTTTTAGAGATTTTTGGTGTTGAGGAAAACCGAGAGGGCGAATGTCTAAATTTTTCCTTTCCTCTTCTCGGCGTTTGATTTCCGTAAAGTCCAACCAGTGGATACAATCTACAGGACAGGTATCAATGGCCTCTTGGATTAACTCCACAGGGTCACCATTCTGATTATACACCCGGGAACGACCATATTCACTCTCTATATGGAAAGTATTAGGAGCTACATGGGCACAGTGTTTGCAGCCAATACAGATGGCTTCATCCACGTAAACGCCCTTAATACGGTCATTCCCACCCAATTCTGGCTCAAAACCGCTCCTTTCAGGCTCCTCTCGCCAAATACCTCCTAATTCCGGCGCTAGACCCCTTTCGGCATATTCGTTTTCAGTATCCCACATACCAGATAGTTAAGACAATAAAGGGCAAACAACGGCGTTGGGTATGGAATCATAGCTCCCTCTAAGGGCTCAATGGTAATAATAAGCGTTTGTCTATATAATATTAGTGGGGAGGAACAAGGTAGGTAGTGAAATACTGTTCCACTCCACCTTGTCTGTCTGCCCCTAATGTTGGTTTTACCTAAGAGGTTGGGGATTATGTGTAAGAGGGAATCCCAACTTCTTTTGGTGGCTAATTGCCCCCCTAGTTCCAGCGTTGTACTACGAGACGAATAGAGCCGTCAGCATTCTTCTGCTGTTCGGTGACGGCAAAACCCTGTTTGGCAGACTCCCGCAGGATGGTATGGAGGGCATAACCCTGTGTTACACGCTGGAGGAAGCCCTCCACAGACCAGGGTTGTTGCCAGTACTGCAAGTCGGCTACAAGTTCATACTCTTGACCATTCCAGGCAAAACCAATATCATAGTTGTTCTCCTGTTCAATGACGATTTGTGCCTGGGCAGTTTGGCCACGGTAGCCGCGGATTGGCGCTGGGCCTTCTTTCCATACTATGCCCAAGTCATTGAGAGCCGCTTTTAAGGACTCCAGATTGCGAATTTGGGTTTTAATACTGCTGAAGTGAGACATAGTCTTTTATCAACAATCTTTGACTAAGACGACAAAGAAATTTATACTTAAAAGTTTACCAACTCCTATTGTGAATGTGGTTGTTTAGTTCCACTTTTTCATTGTAATAATCCCCAGTCTTTTCCTGGCTGATAACCACCCCCAATTCAGCCTCTATGGCGCGGGTTACCTCCTCACAGGACTTACCCATAATGCCTGTTACCTTTTCCTGTACTCTGCCATCAGGATAGATAATAAATTCTAGTGTTTCCATGCTCATAGCACAAAACCTCCCTTTCCTGTCCGATTTTACCGATTTTAGTTCATTTTCTGTATTAATAATGTATTATGAACAATTTTTTATTAGACTGTAAGCCTAGTTGTTGAGGGCACGAAATAAACTCCTAAAAGAAGCCAGTATACCCCCTGGGGATGAGACGGCGGTGTCTTCCACCCCAGTCTTGCCAGATAAAATCCTCTGTAGGGTTTCTCCTAAGGGCTTTTGGCCTACTTCTGCCACCAACTGATAGTCTCCCGTTTCCCCCTCCTTCCACACCTGCCACATATGGGGATATTGACGCATTACCACTGCCCCCTCCAAAGGGCGAAAATAATAAGCAGACTCCAGGGTGTTGATAAATCTCTCCCGTAACTGCCTAGCCGCATAACCAATCCCCACCACGGCAATGTCTTCTAATTGTGGTATCAACATAACCACGGGACGGTCCCCTACCAGATTACACAGTCTTTCAACTAAGTTTACCTCCACCGAGGATGGGCAAACCAACAAGAAAATTTGATCTGTGTCACTGATTTTAGTCTCCACGGGGGTGCGACTACTACCTATGTCTGTTACTACAAACCCCGTTTCCCCCCAGTCTCTTCTGGCTAGTGCCGCGGCGCCTGTGTCGGGGAAAATTACCTTTAAACCACTACCATAGTCCAAAAATTCCTGGGCAAATTCCCATGCCAAATATTGTGCCTTCAGGGAGATGTCTGGTATCACTAAATCTACAGTAATTCTTTTACAGCCGTTGGCCAGTGCCACCTTTAAAGCCGATTTGGCCTGACTGATAGCCGCTTCTAAACTGTCGGGAATTGTACTCATAAACCTCCCTCCAAAACCTATATAAACCCCATTATAGCCCTTGTGGAAAATTGAACAGGAAATCTGCAATTTTTGACACTACACCCTCCTGCCAAAGCAAAATCCTGTTACAGTCTCTTCCCCAGTAAGTATTATTTATTAAGGACTTTTTTGTAGGGAAAACAATGGTCAAAATTGCCGAGAGAGTTAAACATGTAACACCTTCTTTGACGTTGAGTATTTCAGCCAAAGCCAAGAAAATGAAGGCAGAGGGTATAGACGTATGTAGTTTTAGTGCAGGAGAGCCAGATTTTGATACACCACAACACATCAAAATGGCAGCCAAAAAGGCTTTAGATGAGGGAAAGACGAAATATGGCCCTGCCGCCGGGGAAATGCCTCTCAGGGAGGCCATAGCTGCCAAACTACGAAAAGAAAACAACTTGAACTACGAAGCGGAAAATATAATTGTCACCAACGGCGGCAAACAATCCCTCTTTAATTTAATGTTGGCCCTCATTGAGCCAGGAGACGAGGTGATTATTCCCTCCCCCTATTGGTTGAGTTATCCCGAGATGGTGACACTGGCTGGAGGAAAATCGGTATTTGTGCAAACCAGCGCCAAACACGATTATAAGATCACCCCTGAGCAATTGGAAGCCGCCATCACCCCCAAAACTAAGCTATTTATCTTAAACTCCCCTTCCAACCCCACTGGCGCCGTTTATACCCCCGAAGAATTAAAGGCTTTAGCAGAAGTCATAGTCAAACATGACATTCTGGTTGTCTCTGACGAGATTTACGAAAAGATAGTCTACGATGGGGTGACCCATGTAAGCATTGGCGCCATCAGTGAGGAAATTTTTGCCCGCACTATCGTCAGTAACGGCTTTGCCAAAGCCTATGCCATGACGGGTTGGCGCGTTGGTTACATTGCCGCCGATGCTAGTATAATCCAGGCCATGACTAAGATTCAAAGTCATAGCACCTCCAATGTTTGCACCTTTGCCCAATATGGTGCCCTTGCCGCCTTACAATCTCCTCAGGATTGTGTTAGAGAGATGTTATCTGCCTTTGCCGAAAGGCGCAAATTCATTTACAATGCCATCAGTGGTATTGCTGGTATTAGTGCTCCCTTGCCCTATGGTGCCTTTTATGTTTTTGTAGATATTAGCTCTACTGGCCTAAAGTCTTTGGAATTCTGTGAGAGACTGCTAGAAGAGGAGAAGGTTGCCGCCATTCCTGGCATTGTTTTTGGCAACGACAATTGTATTCGTCTTTCCTATGCCACTGATATGAATTCTATTGAAAAGGGCATGAATAGATTGGCTAACTTTATCTATTCCCTTACTAGTTAAACTTATTTTTTTTTACTACAATTGCGGGCCCGACGCCCGTTTTCTCTTTTCACTTTCTCCCTCGAAATCTCTATTTTAGCCTTTCTCATCTTCTTCATGATGTCTATTCTATAATGTCGGGGATGGTGCCTTTTTACCCTAATTATCTCTCCCTGTACGCCTCTCTTTTTCTCCTTGACTATGCCTGTAATCAATTCATCCTTTCCTCTTGTCGGGACGTTATAACTCTTTGTCTCGCCTTGGCCGAAAATATCATAAGGGATGAAGATATCTTCCAGCTGTTTTCCCAGACAAGTAATTCAAGGTTTGTCGTCAATAAAAGTCGGATACCAATAGTTATTTATCCTCTGATAGTATACCGCTATGGGGACAGAAAAACACTGAGTGAGGAACTATACTATATAGGCAAAAATATGGAATATTCGGCAGAGGAAATAAACAGCTGGCTAGTCTGGGCAATATTGATTCACTTGATTTGGGGAAGGGAGATCAAAATGGGAAAAATAACACCACAGATTACAAAATACCTGGAAACTTACAAAGAAGAAGAAATAAAACCCCTGGAAGTGGTAGACATGCTAGTGGAAAAAAAATCCACCCTGAGGGAAGCAGAGGCAGTTTTGACGGAAACAGTGGATGGAAGTGAATTGGCAGTTTATCAGAGTATATATAACTTTCTTTGTCTGCCAAATAACGTAGAAAAAGGAATAATGAGAAGCACACATTTTCAAAAACAAAAAGAAGAGACAATTGCCCTCAGTAGTATAATATTGGGAATGTTTAATGGCTGGAAAGCAATTAACAAGAGATGCTGGTTTTTTCGAAACAACAGAGATAAATTAATGGAAATGAGCCAAAAACTGGTAGACAAATGGCGAGGGAAAATGCAATAATAATATAGAGCTAAAGAAGACAAAAAGCTAGCAAAACCCATGACACAAACTCCATCCACCAAAGGATATTCTGCAGAGGAGAGAAAGGCAATAGACGACAAACTATCTAAAAGACATATTGACCTGGACCCAGCAGGATACTTTATAATCTACCTGGATAGGGAAGCCGGTTTAATCTGTGCTGAACACTATACCAATATTATCAACGAAAAAGGATTGGCAGTAGACCCAGACACGGGAGAAGTAATAGCCTGTAGGGGGGGAAATGTGCGGAAACCCACTACTGTATTTAAGGGAAGGACGGCAAAAGAAATCTGTGTAAAAATATTTGAAGAAACTAAGCCCGTTCCTGTAAGTAGATTAGATCATGCGGCATATTTAGGAAGGGAATTTGTAAGGGCAGAATATGCCCTGGCTACAGGAGAAGAATACATCCAAGACTAATAGGGACATTATAAGGGGTGTGATGGGGTGTAATAATGGGTCATGCTCCACCCCATTGTATGATGTTTGTTGGCAATTTTGGCTTGTTTGACAAAGTCAATGAGAAAGACAGATAAGGATTGGGAGTGGTTGTATAGAGGAGTAGCAGAAATTTTCCCCTCCCAGGAAGAGGGAGAAGGAGAAACACTGGAAAAACTCTGCAGTCAAGGTCGCCCCTTGAGGGTAAAATTGGGAATAGACCCCACTGGTGCCGATTTACACTTGGGGCATAGTATTGCCTTCCGAAAACTTAGAGCATTTCAGGATCAAGGACACATAGCCGTAGTAATTATAGGGGATTTTACTGCCAGAATTGGAGACCCCACCGGCAAAGATAGAGTAAGAAAACAACTCACAGAAGAAGAGGTAAAACGCAACGCCGAAACCTATCTAGACCAACTTAGACCTATTCTAGACTTCGACACCCCCGGCCGTCTAGAGATTCACTACAACTCTGAGTGGCTAAGCCAACTAAATCTAGCCCAAATCCTGGAAATGTTAAGTACTATGACAGTCCAACAAATGTTGGCCAAAGAGGGGTTTAACAATCGTTACGCCCAACAAACCCCCATCTACCTCCATGAATTTCTTTACCCCCTGATGCAGGGTTATGATTCAGTAGTAGTCAAGGCAGATGTGGAGTTAGGAGGCACTGACCAAAAGTTTAACATAGCAGTGGGGAGGGATTTACAACGTTATTTTGGCCAAAAACCCCAATTTGGCGTCTTGCTGCCCATTCTCATTGGCACCGATGGGGAACAAAAAATGTCAAAGTCTCTTAACAATTACGTGGGCTTGCAGGAGGAGCCCCTTTCCATGTACTCTAAATTGGAGAAGATACCAGATGCCCTCATACCCAGTTATTTTGAACTATTAACGGATTTGCCCCTCTCACAAATCCCCGACAATCCTAGAGAGGCCCAAAAATTGTTGGCACTAACCATAACTGCCCAATACCACGGGGAAGAAGCCGCCAAGGCTGCCCAGCAGACGGCTTTAAGCATTGTCTCTCAGAAAAATATGGCCAATGCTTCCGCCGTGCCCGAATTTTCTCTCAAAAATATTACTTTTCCTGCCAAACTATTTTACATCCTCAGTGCCAGCGGTTTGGTCAACAGTAGTGGTGAGGGTAAGAGACAAATCCAAGGTGGTAGTATTCGGCTTGACGGACAACGTATTACAGATCCCAATATCACTTTTGATAGTCCTGAGCAACTACATAATAAGATCCTGCAACTGGGCAAGAAGAAATTTATCCGTCTGGTTTGTGAAGACTAGGAAATGGGGATTGTTTAGCTAGTCTCATACTAATTATAATCATCTCCTTTGTTTTCCAGTTGGGTGCTGGCTGTCTTTACACCCCTTAATTTTCTCCTCTTGCCTCCCACTCCTCGCCACTACTGTGCAAGGTAAACCTTTACTACTGATATTTTTTTTTATTAACTCCTTCCCTCCCCCCCTTATTCCCCCCTACTCTACCTAAATTATTGATTATTTTTTGCATATAAAAAATGCTCAGGAGAAACCCTGGCAGTCACGTCTCCTGCCGTCCACTTCCTCATCCTAGCACAAGACTCCCCGTTTGTGTGCGGCTCATTAAGAAATGTAAAAGGGAGGGGAAGAAGGGAAAAGGTAGTAGAAAATGGTAGGAATTAGCGGAATTGGAATAATCCCTTATCGGGGAGATTGCTAACGGCCCTTTGTAGTTCGTTAAGAGCCTGATTGTAACCGATAATGGCCTGGAGGAAGTTGCCTCTGGCTTCTGTGAGGTTTCTTTGGGCATTAATGACATCAGTTTGAGTGCCAACCCCTGCCTGGAATCGGAGTCTAGCTAGACGAAGGCTTTCCACGGCGGTGGCGACGGCTTTCTCAGTGGTTTTAATGTTTTCTTTGTTGGCAATCATGCGGTTATAGGCGGTTTCCACTGCAAGACGGATTTGATTTCTTTGGGAGGCAAAATTGGTTTCTTCTATCTCCTTGGTTTTAGTCTCCTGATTTGCCCTAGCCTTGGCAACCCCTCCATCAAATATATTCCAACTCACCCTTGCCCCTAGATTATACCCCTGGGCATAACCACTTGGTCCAAAGGTATCATGAAAGGTGTTGCTGAAGTTATAATTGAAGAATAGACTAACATTGGGACGAGTGTCGGCAAGGGCGATTTCCCTATTTTTCTCGCTAATTTCCCGACGCACTAACTGTTGTTGTAATTCTGCCCTATTCCTATAGGCCATCACAATGGTTTCTTCTAGGGTGTATTGCCAATCTCCTGCCTCTTTAATCTCATCGGCGGCCGTTAATTCCACATCCTCCCCCACCCCCAACACCCTTGCCAACTCCCTTCTAGCATTCCTCTGTTGGGAAATAGCCCTAGTCAAGGCACTTTGGGCGTTGGCTAGGTCTACTTCTGCTTGTAGTACGTCGAATTTGGTTCCTAGGCCCGCCCTTTCTAACAGTTGGGCATCTCTGAGGGTTTGGGAAAAATCCTCAATTGCTGCTTGGGCTATGGCTACCTGGGCATCGGCATTTTGTAGTTTATAATAGGCATCAGTAACCTCAAAACGCACCTGTTCGGCAATACGCTCTATCTCTAACTTATTTAAGTATACCTCTCTTTCCGCTCGACTGATAGTAGCGTCACGACGCCCCCCATCATACAGGTTATATCTTAACTCCACCTGTCCCAAAAGTAAAGTCCTGTCTCTGGCACTGGGAATATTAGGGGCATCATCGGCCCTCTGGTTAAATTCCAATTGTCCGGTTACTGTGGGCAATTCTGTTGCTAAAGCTGCTTTTAATCCCTCTTGTGCCCTTTCTAATTGTATCCTGGCCGCCCGTAACTGTTTGTTGTTTTCTAGAGCAATTCTGATGGCATCATTTAAACTAATAGATTGTCTTCTCCGGATTTCTACCTCTTCTTTTTTTGTGGGGAAAAGCAGGGGATTGGCACTAGAATTATACCGTTGGCTGGCATTGTCATCCCCTCTTGCGGGATTTGCCTGACTTAATAGAAAAATGGCGAGGATTAGAAAATAACAATAATTCCTGTACATCGGTGGAAAATAATGCCCTTGTGTCTACTTGCCAAAAATATGGTAACAGGAAAAATGTGTCTTCTTGGAGGTAATATATTATTCTGTTGTCCACTGGAGACAATGGCCACTGGTTATATAACTTTGGTGTTACATGCTCATTTACCTTTTGTGCGTCATGGAGAAAAGGAAGGGATATTAGAAGAGGAATGGTTTTATGAAGCAATTACCGAAGCCTATATTCCCCTATTGAGGGTTTTCCAGGGATTACAACGAGATGGTGTTGATTTTCGCCTCACCCTTAGTTTTACTCCCACTCTCCTTTCTCTTCTGCAGGATAAATTGTTACAAAAGCGCTATGAGAAATACCTCAGTAGGCTACAGCAATTAATTGCCAGAGAGGTTAATCGTTATCCTCGTAATAGTCAGTTGAGACAGTTAGCGGTATACTATCAGGAGGAATTCTCTCACATTGGAAACACTTGGCATCAATATCGGGGGGATTTAGCATCTGCCTTCAGACAGTTTCAGGAAAGTGGCAATCTAGAAATTATCACCTCTGCCGCTACTCATGCTTATTTACCCCTGATGAGAATGTATCCGGAGGCGGTTTGGGCACAAATTGAAATTGCCTGTCAATACTACCAGACTATTTTTGGCCGTCGCCCTTATGGGATTTGGTTGCCTGAGTGTGGTTATTACCAGGGGTTAGAAGAATTGTTAGCCAAAGCCGGCCTCCGTTATTTTATAATAGACGGTCATGGTATTAATAATGCCAGGCCCCGTCCCCGTTTTAGCAATTATTCCCCTATCTTTACACCTTCCGGGGTAGCGGCTTTTGGGCGGGACGGTTATTCTTCTCAACAAGTTTGGTCATCAGAAGTAGGCTATCCTGGTAATCCTGTCTATCGTGAATTTTACAAGGATTTAGGATGGGAAGCCGATTATGATTATATTAAACCATATCTTTTGCCTAATGGTCAACGGAAAAATGTGGGCATAAAGTATTATCGCATCACTGCCCGAGATTGTGACCTTGCCCATAAGCAATTATATGACCCCCTTTGTGCCAGAGAAAAGGCAGCTACTGATGCGGAGGATTTTCTTAATAGTCGGCTGAAGCAGATTAAACAGGTGGCTAATATTATCCAAAGACAACCTATCATTGTTTGCCCCTATGATGCAGAATTGTATGGCCATTGGTGGTACGAGGGGCCATGGTTTTTAGATTTTCTTTTCCGCAAGGCTTGGGATTGTTATCGGGATTCTTTTTCCTTTATACACCTATCCGACTATTTAAAGGCTCATCCCACCCAACAATTAGCCATTCCTGCTGAATCTAGTTGGGGGGAGGGGGGTTATCATGAATACTGGTTAAACGATACCAATGACTGGATTTATCCTCATTTGCATCGGGCAATTCGACAGATGATACAACTAGCTACCATAGAGACGGACAATCCGTTACAATTGAGGGCATTAAATCAGGCGGCTAGGGAATTGCTTTTGGCACAGTCTTCCGATTGGGCTTTTATTCTCAAAACTGGTACCATGGTATCCTATGCCACTACTCGTATCAAAACCCACCTGTTGAGGTTTAACAAACTATATCAGGCTATTTTAGATAACAATATTCCCCACCAGTGGTTGGAGAAAATCGAGTTTATAGACAATCTTTTCCCTCATCTCGACTATAGGATTTATCGTCTCCACTAGGGGCATTTACCCCATTACCGCATACAATATTTCTCTTTTATTATGGGCTTGTTTTTCTAATTTCCCCCCCAGGAGGTTTATTGCCTTTCATTTAAACTTTTGTCTATACCAAATGTAGGGTATTCTCCTCTATGCCAGTGGTTTTTACTTGTGTGCAAGGAGTTTTCGCCATAACTGTAGAACAAGTTTTGCCCTTGATTATAGGCATCCCTCCTAGATTTATCATGTATAGATTATATTTTGTTTGGCAGTTATTTATCTGGTTATTTGCCATGGTATTTATCATAAATTTTTGGAGGATTTTTCGGTAGTTATTAATCATGGGGGTAAACCACAGGGTTTATTGGAGAATGTAGGGTTATTTGCCCTATTGTTGACTATGATGTCTATCATCCCTTGTGAAGAGATAATTTCTGGCCTAGCAGGTGTTTATCCCAAAATCTTATTGCCAGCTGCGGGTTAGGGTATGAATAGGTTGTAGATAGGGAATTTAGGGGTTGAGGTGATATTATTTCCCCTTGTAGTGGCATTTACTGGCATTGTTTCTTATTCCCCGCTATTTTTTCAAAGGAAAAGTAATCCTCTAGGGGATTGTTACTCTTCTAACCCTTAAGATTTTGTCATTACAAATCCCCACCCCCTAAATCCTATCCCCCATCCCCCAACCCCTAAACCCTACTTTACTTTAACCACGGGGTTTATCGTCTCAGGAGATATTCATTTTAGTTTTAACTGGGGGATTTATAGTCTCTGCTAGGGTTTTTTGTTTTGCTGCTGATATTGACTGTATTATTCGCTTCCTCTCCCGAAAGCATTTGCCTGTCTCGGGGTTAACTAGAAATTTTATCGTCTCCCACCTAAATCTTGTATTTCTACTGAAATATTATATTATGCTGTTACCCAGGGGCTATTGGGAGATTTATCTGAAGAGTGGCAGTGAGTTTTGTTGTTTGTTGTGGGAATTTTTACTTGGGTGTTAGCCGGGGGTTTGTTGTTTGTTTTAAAAACATAGGGTTGTTTATTTGAGTCTCCATTAGAGATATCCCCCAGAAACATTTATTTGAGTGTTGATTTAGGAGTTTATGACACATTATCTGGAGATTCATCTGAGTTGGAAAGGGGTTATTTCCGCGAGAAGTATTTTTACCAGTCTCTACTCGGATTAGTTTCGATTTGGGGATTTATAGCCTGAGAGAGTGTAGTCCATGTCTGGTAATTGTTTATTCTAATAGCCAATAGGTGTTAGACATTTATATTGTGGAGGGTATTTCTCCTAGTTTCGACCTGGAGGTGTATAATCTGTCGTGGGAATGTCTATCCTAGACAAAATATCTTTGCCGGCAGGGGAAAGACGAAAAACAAAATCACCGACAATAGGGGGGGAGAGAATGTAATTGCTACTACAAAACCCCCCGTCACTGCCGAGGGGAATTCCAGGGTAGAAAGACAATATACAACCCCTCCTTTTAAAAAATCTACCCATCCATAACTGCAATAGGTTATGTAACTATTTGTGTAGTTAGTTAAAACACAAAGGCGAGACGAGTAAAATTGCTTTTGTGACATAATCTATTACTTTCCAATAACAATACAAAGGGAAAGTTACCACTGTTAAAAAATTTTTTTGGCAACAACATCGCTAACAGAGGGTATATAGCCTTTTGTTTGTGAGGGTGTTTATCTTCTTTGTCTGATAGGGGTATCTATTCTAGTAGCCGGGGGTATGTAGCCGTCTAGTGGAGAGATTTACCCGTTTTGCTTGGAAAGATATAATCCGTCATGGGGGTGTTTATTCTAGTTTTCAACAGTAGAGGTATAGAGTATTGTAGAGACATTTATCCCGACTTTGATTTAGGAGTGTGTTTTCCTGCTAAGGGGTGTTTATTTTAACAAGATTTTCCCGATGGGTTTTATTATATCCCCTGGAGACATTTTTTTGGTGTCAGGCATAGGGATTATCATTCTGTCTTACTGGCTTTGGGGTTTATCTTATATGCGGGAAGGATTCCTTTTGGTGTTGTCTAGGTGTTTATTTCAGTGGGGGATATGGGGTTTATCTTCTCCCCTGCTGAGAAAATTCATTTTAGTATCAGGAATAGGGTTTATTCTCTTGTTTGGAGGTGTTTATTTCAGTTTTGGGTGTAGGGTTTTTATTTCAGTCTTGCTGACTATTTGTCTGGATACACTTACGCTAGTCTTTTTTTGGGTTTATCCTCCCCGATGGGGGTATTTGCCTAGAGGGTGACTAGGATATTTACTTTATCCCGTAGCTCCATTTATGTTAGTGTTAAACAAGGCTTTATCTTTTTTGGGATATTCCCCTCAGTTTTAAAGATTACACTTACAGATTTGCGGGGGTTTTTTATTATTTCAAACTTTCCTGTAGGTTCCAACTTAGGTTATTTTAAAAACTGGGGCATAGACTTACAAACAATAAAAATAGGTTAAGACAAACAGTGGCATGAAAGGGAAAGTTTTTGTTACCGGCGCTAGTGGCTTTATTGGGGCTAACCTGGTACGATTATTGTTGGAAAGAAATTATCGGGTAAAGGCATTAGTAAGAAAAAATAGCAATCTTAGCAGTTTGCAGGGTTTGGATTTGGAATTGGTTATTGGGGATTTAAACGATGATGACTTATCAGAAAAAATGCAAGGCTGTGATTATTTGTTTCATGTGGCAGCAGTCTATTCTCTCTGGCAAAAAGATAAGGAATTGTTATATAAAACTAATGTTTTTGGCACAAGAAATGTATTTAAGTCTGCCAGAGAAGCTGGCATAAAAAGGATAGTGTATACTAGTTCAGTGGCAGCCATAGGAGTAAGAGAGGATGGGGTTTTGGCAGACGAGGAGTATCAATCCCCAGTGGAAAAATTGATAGGCAATTACAAGAAATCTAAATATTATGCCGAACAAGAGGCCCATTTCGCTGTAGAATTAGGACAGGATATAGTGATTGTAAACCCCACTACACCTATAGGAGCCTATGATTCAAAACCTACACCAACGGGGGAGATAATTCTAAGATTTTTAAGGGGGAAAATGCCTGCTTTTGTTAATACTGGCCTAAATTTTATTCATGTAAAAGACGTGGCCATGGGACATATTCTAGCACTAGAAAAAGGGAAGGCGGGCAGGCGTTACATCTTAGGAAGTCAAAATCTAACCCTAGCAGAATTCTTAGAAAAAGTAGCAGAGGTGGTGGGAAAATCGCCGCCAAAAATGAAATTGCCACACTGGCTGCCACTCACTATTGCCTATGTAGATGAGTACATCCTAACAAAACTGGGTAAGTCTCCCTCCCTTTCCACAGAAGCAGTCAAAATGTCTAGTCAGTACATGTATTATAATCCCAGTAGAGCTATTCGCGAATTGGGGTTGCCACAAACAGACATAACCCTTGCCATCCAAGAGGCAGTAGCCTGGTTTAAAGACTATTTTAAAATTCAAACCTGAAATGGGTATCCATTAGGGGGGGAAAAAACAACCACCACCCCATTGGGTATAACCCATAGACAATCAAAGTGGTATTGTCATCGCCGGTAATTGAAGACTGTTAGTATAGGCAAAAAGTGAAAGTCAAAAAAACAATGCCTGGGGTGAGTTATTGAATCTAAACTCTAATACTCATCTCCTTATATTCGTGACAATTCTCAGAATATCATCCCACCCGAGAAAAAGAGATTTAGCCATTACCATAGTATATTTGCCTTCAATTCCACCAACAAAAAGTATGTCAACCGATAATACTGTGGGATTGCCTGTGTTGGTATTGCCTGTTTTGGTGTTTCCTATTTTGCCATGACAGGGGTTTTATGGTAACAGTCTGATAAAGCAGTTTAGAATTCTTTATAACTTGTAGGCAACGGCCTACCAATCACTTGGGGTAGAATATACCACTGACGGGAATTAAACTGTAGCAGATAAAACCTCTCAGTCTCAACCCCCTCCCATTGTAACCAAATGCTCGGCAAATTGTAAATAACGATAACTCAGTGGAATCACATCCACGATTATCCGATAGGGTTTTAACCGGGGTGACAAGAAGAGTTATGCCCAGTAAAATCAAAGTAGTAGTCACAACACACAGAAAATGAGTAAATATCAACAACAGCGGGAGACATTTCTCTTTTTTGACAGCCAACTTCCCCCACGACAAGACAACTTTATCCCCCCATACAAAGGCAATAAAAGTCAGTAAATCTACAATCAACTAACCAGTATACTCTAGGCGAGGAAAAAAAGCTATAGCGACAAGTGCCGGCGACAAGTAAAGGATGTGAATAGAAGCAAAACTAAAAACTAAATCCAGTAGCGCAATCGCTGTCCTCATACCCTTGATAAAATAGTAAAAAAAAAAAAAAAAAA
>DVEF01000099.1 GCA_015295805.1 Geminocystis sp. M7585_C2015_104
AAGGCGTAGAAGTTAAATACAGAAAGAAGGAGATGTCAGTAAGTTTTATCAGATGAGCCAGTGAGATAGAGAAGGCATTCAGGTGTGCTTATGAGGATTCTGAGAAGTTAAGGGCCATTGTTGAACTTTCTACATGAGGTTATGTTCTACACTATAATGGGAAGACCCTAGAGGAGGGTTTTTAGGGGTCCTAGGGGGGTTAGCATGTCCGAAATCTTGTCAGGAGCCTAGCTACCCCGAGACTCAGACAAACAAAAGACCCCAGCGCTACCCCCAGGGCCACACCTCCCCCCATTATATCTATCATTATAGCAAAAAAGAAAAAAAAAGTCAAGCCGGGAGCTTCCCATCTCCCCGGGCCAAATAAAAAGGATACCCCATAGTGCCCACGATGGTAACAAAAAAACAAGAAAAAGTCAAGTGGCAGTGCCAGGGGGGAAAACTACAGTTGTTTGACAATGTCAGTGATGAGTTGTCCCTGTTGTGCGTGGTTGAGGGTAGTTTGGCGAGAGTCGGTGATTAACCAGTCAATAGCGGCGGCCTGGACATCAATGGCAGTGCCGTTTTTATCCACACAATAATGACCAAATACTAGTTTGTTGGCCAGGTAAACCCCCGAGCCAAGACGGGAGTATTCAAAAATAAGGCTGTTATCTACCGTAGCCCCTTGACAGATTAGACAGTTGTGCCCTATCATGGATGGACCAATAATCCTGGCGCCGTCTTCTATTTTAGTCATGCCGCCAATGTAAACGGGGCCGGTGATGTCTACCTTGTCCCAGTTTACACACACATTCAGGCCGGTGTAAATGCCTGGTCTGACCTGTTTGCCGGGAACCTGGACATTTTTGATCTCCCCTGTTAGGATGGCCCTAATGGCATGCCAGTAGTCGGGCACTCTTCCAATATCCACCCACTGGAAGTCCATATTGACTGCGTAGAAGGGGAGTTTTAATTGCACCAGTTTTGGGAATAATTGGCTGCCGATGTCGTACTCCTGGTTGGGGGGGATATAATCAATGACTTCCGGCTCAAATACATAAATACCGGTGTTGATTTGCTGACTCAAAGCCTCTTCCCTTTTCGGCTTTTCCTGGAAGGCTATAACCCTGTCATCAGAGTCGGTGACTACCACCCCATAATTGGGAACTAACTCCCAGGGAACTTTTTTTGTGACTACCGTAGCAATTGCCCCTTTTTGCTTGTGTCTTTTTACCACCTCGGTTAAATCTAGATCTATGAGTGCATCTCCACATAGTACTACGAATGTTTCATCAAAGAAGGGATTAAAATCCTGAATTTTTCTAATACCACCGGCCGAACCCAACGCCTCCCCTATCAGTTGCCCGTCCACTACACGCCCCTCGAAGGAATAGGCAATTTCCACCCCGAAACGTTGGCCATCCCGGAAATAGTTTTCGATTTCCTGGGCCAAGTGACTAACATTGACCATTATCTGGGTGAAACCGTGTTTACGGAGCAACTCCACCAAGAATTCCATTACCGGTTTGTGAAAAATGGGGATTAAGGGCTTTGGAATAGTATAGCTGATGGGACGAATGCGGGTGCCCTTCCCTGCCGCCAATATCATTGCTTTCATAGATTGCCCCCTAATTAGTCTTCCTTTCCTAGTGTACCCCAGTCCCCCCTCTCACGGCGATGCACTCGATTTCCACTAAAACATCCTTGGGTAAACGGGCCACTTCCACACAACTACGGGCCGGCGGCGAAGAGGGGAAATACTGGCTATAAACTTCATTCATGGCGGCAAAATCGTTTAAATCCTTGAGAAAAACCCCTGTCTTCACCACGTTTTCCCAGGTTAACCCTTCTTGCTTCAGTATTGCCTCAATATTCGCCATCACCTGCCTGGTTTGTGCTACTATATCTCCCTCCCCCACTATTTCCCCCGTTTCTGGATTTATTGGAATCTGCCCTGCTACAAACATGAATTCACCCCTAGCCACAATGGCTTGACTGTAGGGTCCCACCGGTGATGGCGCTTTGGAAGTATAAACTACTTTTTTTTCCATATTTCAGTTTATATCACAAGAAAAAAGGAAAACCAACTGTCGTCATGAAGACAACAGTGGCGGCCGAATCATTTAATGATGAGAAAAAGTGCAACAAGGGCGGGGAAATAGGAGACAATGGTGTTAATAGGCTAGACCCATACTGCGAGTGGTTTCTGCCCCCAGGTACACCCGGATGCTCAAAAAGTCGGTGGGACAGGCAGTCTCACAACGTTTGCAGCCTACACAGTCTTCTGTCCGGGGAGAGGAGGCGATTTGTCCCGCTTTACACCCATCCCAGGGGACCATCTCCAGCACGTCTAACGGACAGGCGCGTACGCACTGGGTGCAACCTATACAGGTGTCGTAGATTTTTACAATGTGAGCCATGAAAAAACTCCTTTCCTACTAATTTTATTCTCTTTTTGTCCATCAAGTATTTTCTTTACCGCAGTATATAATCTCTGTTGCCTTTTCTTATACCTAGCTTTAAATTCTGTAACATTTCTTCCCCCCTCCATGGACACCTTTTCTGCTATAATTGCAATCAAGGTTATACTGAGGCTTGTACTGTCACTGGAGTCCAAGACACTGTTCAATTAATTTCCGGCCATTGTTCGTCTTTCCCTATGAAACCTAAAAGAGTATCCTTTCCTCCCCCCACAAGCTGAGAAAACCACCGACAGGGGGAGTCAAAACGGGGTGCTCCCTTGGTATAGGGATAAACGCCCACACTCGTCCCCACCACTAAAAGAAATTATACAATTCGCCACTCTTTTGGCCTGGGTGTCGGGGTCTGTGGTAGGAATTTACAAAAAAAATCTTGAGTGCACTCCCCACCGGGGGAAAAGCCCTTGCCTCGGGACTTAAAGGGATGGTATATAACCGAATAAAGGGCGGGGATTCGAACATCCCCTAAAGGCTCTAGGAAAAAAATAAAGACTTTCGGATTTGATGGCCATAGGGGTGGAAGATGCGGGGATTTATGAGAAGATATTAGCTATCTGTCAATATAAATTCTCCCATGGACAAAGGTAGAGAAAATACAAAAAATGTCAGGGATGACCAGGAACAAAAATTTTTCTGCTGCCTTTGGCAAGTGTCTTCTCATAAAAACTCGGGTAGAAAGGTGATTTTTCACCTAAGAAAACGAAAAAATACCAGAAAATGCCTAATAATTTCAGAAGCTTTTTATCCTTTGAAAATAGGAAAAAATATAGAAAAATAGTCAACAGTAGGAGTTTGGTGAGGTAGTTGAATGCCAAAGCAGATAGTAATAGCAGAAAAACACCACATAGCCGCAGTAATCGCCGGGGATAAAGTACAAGAATTAGTGGTGGCCTCGGGAAATCAGCAAGTAGGAGATATTTATTTGGGGATAATAGAAAATGTTATTCCCGGGATAGATGCGGCCTTTGTGAACATCGGTGATGCAGAGAGAAATGGTTTTATTCATGTGAGCGACTTAGGCCCTTTAAGACTGAAAAAAAGTGCCGGTGCTATCACAGAATTAGTCCTCCCAAATCAGCCGGTGTTGGTGCAGGTAATGAAGGAGCCCACCGGCAATAAGGGGCCTCGTTTAACTGGCAATATTAACCTGCCAGGACGTTATTTAGTACTTATGCCCTATGGTAAGGGAGTAAGTCTGTCTCGTCGTATTAAAAATGAAAACGAGCGTAACAGACTCAGAGCCCTGGCAATACTAATAAAACCGCCAGGGATGGGATTGTTAGTCCGCACAGAAGCAGAAGGAAAATCAGAAGACACTATAATTGAAGACCTAGAACTGCTGAAAAAACAGTGGGAAAAAATCAAACAAGACGCAGAAACCCTTAAACCCCCAGTACTGCTAAACCGGGATGACGACTTCATCCAAAGAGTACTGAGGGAAATGTACAGTGACGACGTCAACAAGATTGTAGTGGAAACAGAGGAGAGTGTACGTCGGGTCAAAAAACAATTGACTAGTTGGAGTGGTGGACGTCACCCCTACGGTTTGACCATCGAATGGCATCAAGAGTCTCGCAACATTTTGGATTACTATCGTATTAACGCCACCATCAAAGAAGCCCTCAAACCAAGAGTAGATTTACCCTCCGGTGGTTACATCGTCATCGAACCAACAGAAGCCCTCACCGTGATCGACGTCAACTCCGGTTCATTCACCCAGTCTGCCACCTCCAGGGAAACGGTATTGTGGACCAACTATGAGGCCGCATCGGAAATAGCCCGTCAGCTAAGATTGAGGAACATCGGTGGCGTGATCATCGTCGACTTCATTGATATGGACAGCCACCAGGACAAACTAAAACTACTGGAACACTTTACAAAAGAGCTACAGGCAGATAAGGCGCGGCCACAAATTGCCCAATTGTCAGAGTTGGGACTGGTAGAGTTGACCAGGAAAAGACAAGGCAAAAACATTTATGAAATATTTGGTCATACCTGTCCCTACTGCGGCGGCCTAGGCCTCCATGTACACCTCCCAGGACATAGCGAACCAGAACCCCTCGTGGCCGCACCAAATCCGCCAACCACCGCCGCCAAACTCCCAGAAATACCGGCTCCCGAAAGTATTGTAGAAACCAGCCCTCCTCTAGCTACAGTTGTAGACAAAATTGTTTACAGGGAGTCGGAGCTAGTCCGCGCCGGCCCAAATGGCAATGGCGTGACGGGGGTGGAAACCCCACGCACTGGTGGTCGTCGTCGTCGTCGTCGTGGCAAGGAGGTGGGTATAAAAGAGGAAATAACCTCCCCCACCGCCGACCAAGAATTGGACTTGGCTCACAGTGCCCAAACCCTAGAAAAGCCCAGGAAAGAACGCAGTACCCTGTCCCGCACCTGGCGTCGAGAGGAGGGACAGTGGGAAAAAGTGATCGTGGAAATGACAGAGGCAGAACAAGATGTTTATGCCTTCATGGGGGTGTCGCCACTGGTTCGCCTCCAGGGGGAATTTAAAGATCCCCGTTCAGTACTAGTGTACGTCAAGTCCCCCGACGAGCCCTTCCCCATCCCCCCCTCCGAAGCAAGCAAGATAATAACTCTCAGTGGGACAAAAGAATATACCCCCTCCCATGAGGAAGAAACTCCACCACAAACAGAAAAACCTCAACCAGAAGTGCCAGAAACAGTAGTAGAACAACCCCTACCCGAGGCAAACAGGGAGGAAAAAGAAGAGGAAAAAACTGATACCACCCCCTCCTCGCCCCCACTGGTTAGAACTCGTCGTCGTCGCGTCCGTTCTCAAGTGGAGTAGTAGATGGAGGAAAGGCTAATTGCAGGAGTGGATGAAGTGGGCAGGGGATGCATCTTTGGGGAGGTGGTGGCGGCCGCAGTGGTCCTACCCCTAAAAAAAGTCCACCTCCTCCGACAAATAGGAGTAACCGATAGCAAAACACTTTCCCCCCACAAAAGAAAAAAACTCTTCCCCCTAATCCAACAGCTCGTCAGCGCCTATCACCTGGCAGAAGTTGACAATACTACAATAGACCGTATTAATATCCACCAGGCGGTAATACAGGCAATGACAAAGGCAGTGGAAGGATTGGGGATCACCCCCTCTGTCTGTCTCATAGACGGCCCCTTTACCCTAACCCCCACTCTCCAATCCCCAGCCCCCTTCCGGCAAATACCCCTTGTAAGAGGCGATAAGCGCTCCCCTGTCATAGCCGCCGCAAGTATCCTGGCCAAGGTATGGCGGGACGAAAAAATGCGTCAATACCACCAAATATACCCACAATACGACCTGTTAAACAACAAAGGCTACCCCACCAAAAAACACCTGGCCTCCATCGCTCGTTACGGTATTACCCCACACCACCGTCTCTCCTTCACCCCCTGTGGGGTTTACTCCCACAGTAGTCAAGAACACTGAGTTTGTGCTAGCATAGTAGTGGGAGTCGGAGCGGACTAGAGCTGAACCCCAACTGTCGCCAAAAACAGGAACAACCCGGGGTCCTGGTTTGTTCAGTCCACTCATGGGCCTATATTGAGCCAGCTGTGCTCGAAACGTTCTGACTTGGTGCTGAGTAACACTGCCGAGGTGGGAGATTCCCGCTTTTTTTATTATCTACTGTGAAGTGTAACATCCTGAAAACCATAGCTCCAATAAGCCCATGACTCACCCTCTTATACCAGAAGTGTGGCAGTTGGCACAGCCGGTGGCAGAAAGGCTAAACTTGCGAATAGTTAATGTGGTTTTTCAGACAAACAAAAACCCGCCCGTATTACGCATCGACATTCAAAAAGAGGAGGGCGATGTCTCCCTGGACGACTGTGAAATGATGAGTCGTGCCCTAGAAGAGGTACTAGATGCAGAAGACTTGATCGAATCCGCCTATGTCCTCGAAATTTCCAGCCCCGGCATCGGCAACGTCCTGCAAACTGAGCGGGAATTCACTAGTTTCAAAGGTTTCCCCGTGGAAGTAGCCACCAACACCCCCTATAGAAACAAAACAAAATGGCAGGGCACCCTCCAAGGCAGAGATGAAAAAAGTGTGTACATCAACTGCCGGGGGAAAATTGTTGCCATCCCCAGGAACATTGTAACACAAGTTCAACTCTTAGACGGCCCAATCTCATCCTTTTAACTGGTAACTGTCATTCATTCATACGTCGAAGAAGAAAGAAACTATGAGTCTAGTAAAGTTACCCGGACTACAGAATCTCATCAACGAAATCAGTCAAACCCATAACCTACCCAAAAGTTGCGTAGAAGAGGCAATCAGAGAAGCCCTTTTCAAGGGATATGAGCGTTTCCGTCGCAGCAAAAGCATTGCTAAAGGACATCACTCCTTCCCCCCAGACTACTTCCACAACTTCCGAGTCCAATTAGACTTGGAAGAAGAAGGCTTCCGGGTGGTAGCCCTCAAAACCGTCACTGAAACAGTAGAAGATCCAGACCATCAAATTGCCCTGGCAGAAGTCAAAGAATTCAACGAAGAGGCCCAACTGGGAGACGAAGTGCTGGTCAACGTTACCCCTGACCAACAAGAATTCGGCCGCATGGCCGCCATGCAAACTAAACAAGTATTACTACAAAAACTGAAAGAACTACAAAGAGCCATGATCCAGGAGGAATTTGCCGAACTGGAGGGAACAGTCCTCCCGGCAAAAGTACTCCGGTTTGAAGGACAGTCTGTGATCATGACGGTTCAAAGTGCCTACGGCAGACCAGAAGTAGAGGCAGAATTGCCTCGAGCCGAACAAATTGCCAGCGACAACTACCGCGCTAATGCTACCTTCAAGGTTTACCTCAAAAAAGTAAAAAGGGGCGTGCACCGAGGTTCCCAGTTGCTCGTCTCCCGTGCCGACGCTGGGCTAGTAGTATACTTATTTGCAAACGAAGTACCAGAAATAGAAGACGGCATCGTCAGAATAGTGGCCATCGCCAGGGAAGCTAATCCCCCAAAACCAGAACTCACCGCCAGAACCAAAATGGCAGTGGACACCCTTGACCCTGATGTGGATCCCGTTGGGGCATGCATCGGCGCCCGCGGCTCCCGCATCCAGGCCGTCGTGAACGAGCTAAAGGGAGAAAAAATTGATGTAATACGTTGGTCCCCAGACCCTGCCACATATATAGCCAATGCCCTTAGCCCCGCCAAGGTGGACAAGGTAGAAATCCTTGACCCGGAAGAAAAACAGGCACTGGTCATAGTACCAGATAATCAGTTCAGTCTCGCCATAGGCAAAGATGGCCAAAACGTACGTCTGGCCGCCCGCTTAACCGGCTGGAAAATCGACATCAAGAGAAAATCAGACGCTGATGGAAAAGCGAATTAAACAAAAAAATTACCGTCGTTGCATCAGCTGTGGCCTCTATGCCCCCAAAGAACAATTCTGGCGAGTAGTACGAAACTATCCGGACGGCCATATAACCCTCGACAAGGGCATGGGACGTTCGGCCTACATCTGTCCCCGCCAAGACTGTCTGGAAATAGCCCAGAAAAAAAAACGGCTTGCCAAGGCCCTAAAAATACCTATCCCCCCCGAAATTTTTCAACAACTTTGGCAAAGACTCCAACAGGACCCCACAAAGGGTTATAATTAGATCAAAGACAACCCCGCCCCAACGGGTAGTAGTGCCCTCTGGCACTCCCCCCTACCGTGGGGAGCCTCCACCTGTGACAGTCAAGGGCTTACCCTTTGATTTAGAGCACCTAAAAGTGTTACAATAGAGCATAAAGTCAGGCGAGTTGTGGATGAAAAACGGCAGAATCAGAATATACGATTTGTCCAAGGAATTGGCAGTAGAAAACAAGGACGTACTAGAAATATGTTCCCGGTTGTCCATTGAAGTCAAAAACCATAGTAGCACAGTTACCGAAGCACAAGCACAGGAAATCAGAGAAGCAATCAAGAAACAACAAATGGCCGCGGCAGAGCAACAACAAAAACAAGAAAAGACGGCATCCGGCGCGCAAAACAAAAAACAGGAAATACTAGCCATATACAAGAGTGAAGAGTCACAACCGGGTCAACAACCTAAGAAGCATACCCCCGTGCTTCTCACACCCCCTCGGCCACCCCAACCGCCAGTCGCACCCACAACCACCACGGAAGAAAAGGCGC
>DVEF01000100.1 GCA_015295805.1 Geminocystis sp. M7585_C2015_104
CAACCATTAGACCATGATAAACCATTACCACCATCACCATTTCTCTTTTCTCACTCCCCCCAGACTTTAACCCCTAAATCATGATAAACTGCACAACAACGTCCAGTGGCGAGGGGAAGATTGATAAATCTCAGCATTATGCCATCCCACCCCTGCAGCTAAACTCTTAATTTCATCTACTGTCAAAGCCGCATAGAGGGAATTCCTAAACAACTGTTTTTGACGAGGGGTATAATCCAGATTAGCCTCTGCCACTATTTTGTCAATCTCTGCCTCACAATTAGGACGCACTAAGTCCCTTATCAGAATACCACCAGTAGGCTTAACTAGGCGGTTAATTTCCTGAAACAAGTCTAGTGGGTTAGGGATATGGTGTACTAAACTATTGGAGATGATAATATCAAAACTGTTATCGGGATAGGGAAGATTCTTGGCATCAGCCAGTTGGAGAATAATTTGGGAAGACTTACCAGCCGCCCGAATGTTTCTCTCTGCGATTGCCAACATGGAGGCGGCTAAGTCCACTGCCACAATTTGCCACTGAGGACGAAAAGAAGCTAGAATGATTGGGATGCGAGCAGTGCCTGTACCCAAGTCTAACACTTTTTTAAAGCTTTTGTCCCCCAATTTACTGGCTAGCAGGGCAAAATCCGTGTTGACTTCTGTAAAGTCCATGCTGTCATATTCTTCCGCCTCTTGGGGGTCGTCCATCACCTCTGGTTCTAAAATACGTTCTATCATGACAAGTGGTAGCCATTTTCAAGCTTCATTTTGTCTGGAATTATTTTAGCTCCTTTTTTATCAATTCCTCCCTCCCATACCTTTTACACACAAAAATAACATAGAAGGCTCAACAGGCCTATAAACCACACAAAAACACCAGTAAAACGGCTAACCGAATAAGTGAAGACACAATCCCATCTTAGACTTGCTTGTCTCTTTTCTTGTGTCCCTTGGTGGATGAAATATTTATCACCTTAGCAGTTATATGGATGGAATTTGAGACTATCTTCAAGGTGAAAGGGGGGTAATCCTCGGCAGGTTAAACCCCTGGCTGTGGTTGTAAAAGTGGCATTTATAAAAACGGATTTCCCTGGGAAAATTCCTGGGGTATCCCAAGACAAATTATAGAATCGTCTACAGCAACAACAACATGATTACGCCAACCAAGTAAATTACATCCACAAAATCATCACCAGTGAAATTAATGATAAATAACCCCCCAGTAATGACGATGTAAAACGACTGAAGTAAATCACACACAATTATTCCCCAGGATAACAAGACAATGACACAGGGGATGTGATTGAAATATTAAAAGTTGCGTCGGTGGCGGGGTTATTCTAACCCGGGAATATGAATTACAAGGATTCCAAGGAAGCCTAAAAAGTCTCCATTACGCCTGAAAAAACCCTGAAGTAAAACTGGCTATTTGTTCAGCCTTTAGCTTGAAATAACTTGTCTTCACCGCTAAATACAGACAATCAGAAATACTAATCTACCATAGTAGGTAACCTCCCCGGCTAACGGGTTAAAACCTAAATCCAAAAATTAACTAATAAATTCCATAAAACCTCCTTCCCCAATACCACCCCCGGTAGTGTATAAAGTCAGTAGTTTTTCCCCGGAAACCCTCGGTTTGGGCCCTTATAACCTAGGCATTTACACAGTTTTACTTGTCATATTTGCCAACCGTATCTTTGCTATAAAATCCTATTCTGAGAAATTCCGAAAAACGGAGGCTACCTATACATTCAAATACATTTAAAGACATGGTCAGTGGACAATCCCATACAGCTGAAATTTTTACTCCTAACATTCAAGCAGTATACTTGTTTCCAGTTTTGGTGTGAAGCAATTCAATAATTTCCAGCCGGATAACATATCTCTCTTTTTTTCTTTGATGTCAAGCGAGTATCTCACGAACCCTTAAAAAAGACAGATAAAGAACACAAAAAGCGCCACATACCCCAAAAATCAGTATAAAGACCAATATTTAATAATTGACCTAGTATCTTGGCTCAAGAATTTTCAAATATGCCGATTAAATAACCCCAATTTTTTGGATTTTTTATCCCCTACTATTCTCTTCTTTTTAAAAATTTTTAAAGCCCCGTTTATCTCCAATGATTTTTACAACGATTTGGCACAGCTCTCTGGCTGCTCCCGCTTTTCCCCTTACCTCTTGCAGATTAGATTTTATCTCTAATAATTTTTCTCTATTTTCCAGCATATTAATTACCAAGTTTCCTACATCTTCCACCCTCAAATGGCCTATTAACTCTGGTACTATTTCCCTTTTTGCCCAGATATTTGGCCAGGCATAAAGTTTCTTATTTTTGAGGGTGTATTTGATAACAAACCAGTTAATTAATCTTGCCCAAACATCTCCTATAATAGGTAGATTTGCTAACAAGCCCTGCAACCCATCCCAAGATTTCATTGCTGTTAACTGGTAGGTGGGAATTAAGACAATCATGGGAATAGCTAATGCGCCCAACTGTGCAGTGTTAGCCCCCACTGTTGTGAGACATAATTGGCATTCAACCAACTCCTCATAGCAAGGAAAACGAGTAATTATTCTAATTTTTAACCCCCCATCTGTCTGCAGATAAATTTGACTATTTTCTAATACCAATTTACCCTCAACATTGCCCAACTGAGAAATTAAAGGATTGTGTCTTTTTTGGGCATAATATGCCAGGATATCCGGGGTGAGAGTAGGCGCCATTGGAATTATAAAATCTATCCTCCCCCCCCACCGTTTCCATATATATTCTGCTATTGCCATCAGAAAAGGCACACCCTGAGTTAATTTACTAGATTTTGAACCAGGAAGCAATCCAATCCTGACAATTGAATGGCGATTGGAAGATAGTGGCAGGGTGGAATTTAAAATACTCGTTTCAGCCATCAAATCCCCCACAATGGTACACTTATGTCGGAAGGCTGGGGGGATTTTCGCCATCACGGATTCATTCATCACGGCAAAATAGTCAATGTAGCGATACCACCTAGCCTCCCACTCCGCATAAACCAAACTAGAATAACCCAGTCTTTTGGCAATAACTAGAGCAAAAAATTGATCTCCCCCTAAGAATAACACCAAACCCTTCTGTCGCCAATCCCAATTATCCCTTGTTTTTCCCCACAGCAGGAAGGAAAAAAACTCCTCTGCCGGCAAGACTCTGTCAATTTCTGGCCAAGCGAGGGCAATTTTGTGCTCATTTCCAGTAGAATGGGGACAAGGGGACAAAATTAAAGATATACGCAATTTTTTCTGGCAAATTTCCTTTGAAGCACGAATTTCTTTCACCACAGGCAATACCCAGGTAGTTATTTCCCCAGGACCATTAGACAGTATAATTAGGTCAAATCCTGCCAATCGTCTCTACCCTCCTTGGCGGCACACTGTTAGCCTATTATCAATCTATTGTTAGCTATTTGGCCTATTTTTGGTTTATTTTCCACCCCCCAGTCACCCTTCCCCGTCTCTATAACACTACTCTAGCCCACTATATCATCATAGTCCCATCGTCAAACACCCAACTCTCAATTAACCTCCCACCGGACAGCCCCTGATAACAGTCTATAATTGGTATTTGAGTGCTAGTACTTAGGTTTACAGCCAGTAAATGAGATAATATAAGTGCCATTGTGAAAGTTTATGTCCAGTCAATAAGAAAACCAAAACTACAACGCACACCCGTCTCCCCGGTACCCATGATAAAATAAGCGTCTGAGCAATTGTATTTCCTAACACCAGATAACTTGGATGATTCGGGAAAAAATTTCTTAAATGTGGGGAGGGGGTATCTACTGTATTTCTGATGCCTCAAGTGCAAAGTGGGGAGGATTTGCCCATTAGACAATTGTTAAACAAAACAATAGACAACTGTTGAACAACTGGTAGCATTTGGATTTAGATAGTAACACCTGGGGAAGTGATAACCAATGGTTGTAAATAAATTTGAGGGAGAAAACAAAAGCAATGAAGAAATGCAATTAGACTCCCAGTTGGGAGGGTGTTGTCAATTTTTGCTGGAAAATTATGTGGATGGAATTGCCTTGGTAAAGGAGGAAAAATTCATCTACCTAAACAAAAGCTATAGGCAACTGTTGGGTTATCAACAGGAGGATTTACTAGGAAAACACTGGTGGTCGGTATATACTGAATCGGAAATAGTGAGAATCCAAAGGGAGATTATTCCCATTTTCCAGGAAAAGGGTTTTTGGCGAGGAGATGTTAAAACCCTGAAAAAAAACCGAGAGGAAATTTGGCTAGAGGTATGCTGGCAAAAAATCCCGGGAGATATAACCGTTTGTTACTGTAAAGATGTAAAGGAGAGGAGGAAAGTAGAAGAAGAATTAACTCGTAATAGAGACTTGTTGGCTATTATATCCCAAGCCCAGTCTGAGTATGTAGCTAATGGAGACATTCAGAGTCTTTTTGATAATCTCCTGGAAAAACTCCTTCTGTTGACTGATAGTGAATTTGGGTTTATAGGCGAATTGAAACACCCCGAGGAAGACACCAACAGCCACCCCCCCCACCATAAACCCTATCTCAAAATCCACTCCCTGGGTAGCATTTCTCGACACAATGGCAAGTCAATCCGCCTATATGACGAAAAACAGGGAAGGGGAATGGAAATGTCTGACTTCAACAACCTATTCGGACAAGTTATCCTAACGGGCAAACCGGTAATCTGTAATGATTATAACGCCTATGAGCGCAAAAAAGGAACCCCTAAGGGACACCCCCCCCTCTCCACCTTTATGGGATTACCCTTCATCCACCAAAACAGAATAATAGGGATGGCCGGTTTTGCTAATCGCCCCGGCGGCTATAATCAGGAATTGGTAGAATATCTACAACCTTTTGTTTCCGTTTGTAGTAGTCTGATTGCCTCCCATAAAAGCGATACCCTTCGCAGAGATTCAGAGAGAAAATTACAGCTGCGGGAAAAAGAAGCGAGAAAACAGGAAAAATTCATCAGGAGTCTCTACAAAATTTGCGCCTCCCCTCTTCTAGACTTTCAGAAAAAACTACAAGTCATTTTTGTCTTGGGGAGAAGGTTTTTCGGTATGGATGTTGCCATGCTAACGGAAATAGACGAAGAATACTGTCATGTAAAGGAATGGCAGTCTAGTAAAAAATACCGACGATTATTTCAGGGGGAAATCAAGGTAAAAAACGACCAATCCTTATGTTTTATAACATACCAAAGTGAAGAGCCTTTTGCCATAGAGTCTCTCAGTCAATCCACCCTTTCCACCCCCCTTCGAGATTTGGGTGTTGAATCCTATGTAGGAGCTAGATTTGAAGTTTTTAGTAATACAAAAGGAACTATCTGTTTCTTTTCCATCCACCCAAAAAGAGTAAAAATTACTAGTACAATTAAGGAACAAATACGTTTGATGGCAAGGTGGGTGGGTTATGAGTTGGAAAGAGAAACCTCTCAGGGGCTTATTGAGAATCAGTTAAAACAAGAAATACTCCTACGCCGGATAATACAGGACATTAGGGCTAGTATAAACTTTGAGCAATTATTTCAAAACGCTGCCACCACCCTCCTCAACGTCTTCCAGGCTAATCGCTGTCAGGTATTCACCTACTCCAAGTTGGCCTCCCCACCCTTGAAACTGGAAGCAGAAGCCTGTAGTGAAAACATCCAACCCATGTCTAGTTGTCTGATAGACTTAACTCAGAATAACCCCCACTTTGAGGCTGTTATCGCCTCTGACGAGGTAATAGCAAGTAATAATGTCTATGAGGACCCCCTATTGCGAGCCATGATACCATATTGCCAACAAATTGGACTAAAATCCATATTGGCAGTACGTACATCTTATAAGGGGGAGGTAAATGGGATTATAGGCTTACACCAGTGTGATAGATTTCGAGATTGGACAGCAGAGGAAATATCCCTCTTAGCAATAGTAGCAGAACAGATGGGGATTGCCATCAGTCAGGCCAAACTTTTACAACAGGAAAAACAACAAAGGGAATTATTGGAAAAACAAAACAAGGCTTTACAAGAAGCAGAGAAAAAAGCCAAGGCAGCCAGCAAGGCAAAAACCGAATTTCTTGCCTGTATGAGTCATGAAATGCGTACTCCCCTCAATGGTATCATTGGCATGGCACAACTGCTACTCACCACTAATCTTAACCCCGAACAACGAGATTTTGTAGAGATAATCAATCAAAGTGGTAATATTCTTTTAACAATCATCGGCGACATCCTCGACTTAGTGAAAATAGAATCCCAGAAAGTAGAATTACAGACAGAGGATTTCAACATCCACCACTGCATCGAGTCTGTCATTTCCACAGTAGAATTAGAGGCGGAGAGGAAGAAACTAAATCTAGTTTATATTGCCAACCCGAGGAGTCATTGCTGGTTTAGGGGGGATGTCAATCGTCTTAGACAGGTAATTCTAAATCTGGTAAGCAATGGCATCAAATTCACCCCTTCAGGGGAGGTGGTAGTCAGACTGACTGTAGAAGACAAGAAGGGAGACAAAACGGCATTAGTGAAAATATCTGTGGAGGATACAGGCATAGGCATTCCACCCCAGCAAATGCAACGAATTTTTGAAGCCTTCACCCAAGTTGACTCCTCTTCTACCCGTCGTCATGGGGGTACTGGTTTAGGCCTAACCATCAGCAAAAAACTGGTAGAATTAATGGGGGGCAGTATAACGGTAGAAAGTCAGATAGGCAAGGGCTCAAAGTTTACCATATTCTTACCCCTAGAAAAAGTTTCCCCTGGAGAAGGAGAAGACAATACTAGTCTAGCCCTTTTAGAAGAATTGAAGGGCAGAACAGCACTAATCATATCCGATTCCCCCTCGACGGTGGAAATGCTAGCCTGGCAGACGGAAACCCTAGGTTTGAGGAATCAAATCTGTCTCAGCAGCCAATTTTCCCCTTGTTTGCTGGAAAACGTGGCAGTGGTAGTGGTGGACTACCCCCTGTTAAACTATGACCATCAAGTTTTATATAATACCCTAAGACAACACAATGGCGGTTTTTATCTGTTATGGTTAATACCGGTGAGTTTAAGGAATCAACTACACTTCTTTCAGCAGGATAGCAAGTCTAGTTTGATTGCTAAACCCGTAAAACAATTTCAAGTTTATCATACCCTAAAGAGACTTCTATCCTCCCCCGGGAAAACAGAGACAATCGTAGATAGCCACAGCCAAGGAAAGCCTTCAATGAGAATACTGTTGGTGGAAGACAACCCCGTAAATCAAAAAGTAACTAAGCTGATGTTAAAGAAACTGGGTTACGTGCAGGTAGATGTGGCAGGTGACGGCAATGAGGCAGTAAAAATGGTGCAACAAAACCAGTATGAGATTGTGTTAATGGATGTGCAGATGCCGGGGGTGGATGGCATCAGCGCCACTCGTCAAATTCGCAATTTAGGAGATAAAATCCACCAACCCTGGATTATAGCCATGACTGCCTCTGCCATGGAAGAGGACAGAATGGAGTGTTTGCAGGCTGGCATGAATGATTATCTCGCCAAGCCGGTGAAAATTGAACATATAGCCCAAGCACTACAAAATGTCTCTGCCCCCCTCAAGGGTTAGGATGTGGGGGGTAGTATTTAGGGGGTGGGATTTAGGGTAAGGTGTAGGGGTTGGGGTATAATCTCCGCATTTTTTCCTTACATTTCTTAATTTTTTCTCACCAACTCGCCGCTTCCGTAAAAGGGGTGACTGCCAGGGCCTATGGGGAGCGGCAATACATTACTGGCTTTTCAGTATAAGAGTAGTACTAAAGATTGCTCAGCCCCGGACCCAGGGGGAAAGTAAATTTTTGTTTAAAAAAAAGGGCAAAATGTAAATTTTATTAAAGAAAGATTGACAAAAGGAAGAAGGGGTGATAGGCTGATGCCGATAAAGTGGGGGTTTTCAGGGCCTGACCCCCTTGCGGGAAATTCTAAGAAAAGATAGAATTTTTAACATAAAATTAAGACAAAAGGGATCCCAATAAATAGAGCCTGGTTATAGTAGACTAGGAGAACTATCACCCTTAACAAAAGCCAATTAATACAAGAGGAGGAGCGTAGTCGATGGGACTACCATGGTATCGAGTCCACACAGTG
>DVEF01000101.1 GCA_015295805.1 Geminocystis sp. M7585_C2015_104
ATGTAACCCCATCATACCCCCGATTGTAGCAAAAAAAGGGGAAACTGTCAAGGGGTGTGGGGAGGAAAGTGGGGGTTTAGAGGGATTGAATGGTTTTTAGGGCTTCTTGGACATGGGCTTTGACGTCGAAGAGAGAGTTGAAAATGTGTCGGATGATGCCGTTTTTGTCGATGACATAGGTGACTCTACCGGGAAGGAAGAAGAGGGCGTTGGGCACACCGTATAGTTTCCTAACCAGGTTGTTTTCGTCACTGAGGAGGGGAAAGGGGAGTTGGTATTTGCCGGCAAATTGGCGATGGGATTGGGGAGAATCACCGCTGATGCCGATAACCTCAGCGCCAGCCTCTTGAAATACTTGGTAATTATCCCTGAATGTACAGGATTCCATGGTACAACCGGGAGTGTCGTCTTTGGGGTAGAAAAACAAGACAACGGCTTTTTTGCCGAGAAAGTCACTAAGACGAACTATCTTACCATCCGCACTGGGCAGGGCAAAATCTGGTGCTTTGTCTCCAACCTTTAAGCTAGTCATAATCTAAAGGAAAATGGCTAATAAGATAATAACTAATTTGAAGATTAATTGTATCTCACCACCCACAGGGGTTATGATAATAAGAGGAGGCTAGATGGCAAGTGGCAAACAGGAATTTATGAATCTAACTTTGGCGTCGTTTTATCGGTTTTTGCCTTTGGAGAATCTGAGGGATTTACAGGAGAAAATGTTGACGTGGTGTAACCAGGAGGGGATAAGGGGCACTATTTTGTTGGCGTCAGAGGGAATAAATGCTAATATTGTGGGGGAAAGGCAAAAGCTGGATGTGGTGATTGACCAGATAAAAAAAATACTCAACTGTGAGGATATAGAAGTTAAATATGCCCCGGTAACAGACTACCCCTTTAGGAAAATGAAGGTGAAAATAAAAAGGGAAATTATCACTTTTGGCCCAGGGGCAAATCCAAATGAAAGGGTGGGCATATATGTGGCAGCAAAGGATTGGAATGACTTAATCTCTCAACCAGATGTAAAAGTGATAGATACTAGGAATGAGTATGAGGTGAAAATTGGAACTTTTAAAGGCGCTATTAACCCCCATATCCACTCTTTTAGACAATTAAGGGAGTATATAGAGAAAAATTTAGAACCCCAGAAAGATACCAAAATAGCAATGTTTTGTACAGGGGGAATTCGCTGTGAAAAGGCGACTGCCTATATGTTAAACAGGGGGTTTAAGGAAGTTTATCACCTGAAGGGAGGTATTTTAAAATATCTAGAGGAAATACCACCAGAAAAGAGTTTGTGGGAAGGGGAGTGTTTCGTCTTCGATGACAGGGTGGCAGTGAAACATGGCCTAGAAAAGGGAAGTTATAAACTGGACAGTAAAACAGGAAATCCTATTCCTATTGAGGGTTAGTGGAGTTTAAGGGAAGGAGAAAATGCTGATATTGGGAGATTTTATCCAACAATTTCCCCCAGAGAGGGATTCCCTGGAATTGACTTTTACTCCCACATCTGTGCCCCTGAAAAAACGCTGGCGAAACAACAGACTATCCGCCCACTTTATAGCAGACTATTTTACCACTTTTTTGCCTCTGGATGACAGTGACGCTGAACAACAAAAGAGAATTCAAGAAAGTAAGTCAGCAGTGTCGTATATAGCAAACGAGTTGTTAGAGAATGCAATGAAATACAATTATGAAGAAGCACAAACACAGGTGAAATTCGGTGTTCATTTTTTGGGCAATGAGAGTCTGATAGCAGTGGTTTTTGCAACTAACGGTATAAGTGCAAAAAGACGGGAGAAATTGGAGAATTTCATCCATAAACTCTTTTCTAGTGATCCGGAACAATTATACATGGAACACATAGAAAAGGCAGCAAATGACTGTCATGAGGAAGAGGATTCCTGCGGGTTGGGATTGTTGACGATGATTAATGATTATAATGCCAAACTGGGGTGGAAATTTGAAGAGGTGAGTAGGGGGGAAAGAAAATTCTATATGGTAACAACAATGGTACAAATAGAGGTATAAATTGGAATATAATAAGTCCAAGTTATTGGAAGGGAAAGTGAAAGGGAAATGGAGAGAAAAAGAATAGAGGGGATAGACTATGTGGTAGAATTTGAGCCGGAGAAAGTTTGTGTGAATTTCAAGGGGGAATTAAGTTTGGGAGGGCCTCAAGAATATTCACCAATAAGAGAATTGTTAGAGGCGGTGGCGGAGGAAGAGCCAGAAAATATGACTATTGATCTGAGGGATTTGCACTTTTTAAATAGTTCCGGAATTAGCATGCTGTCTAAATTCATAATAGGGCTGAGAAAGAGAAAAAAAATTCAACTAACCATACTAGGATCAGAGCAAATACCGTGGCAAAAAAAATCCCTAAAAAACTTCCAAAAGTTCCTCCCAGGACTAAAGTTGGAAATAAGCTAATAGAAGGGGGATGTAGAATTTAATAGCTGAGTTTGGCAAAAAGGGGGGTAAAAAAAAGAGAACTACATACGCCTAAAAGTAGTCCCACCAAAACTTGAAAAGGGGTATGACCCAATAGTTCTTTCAGCCTTTCCTCATTGAATTTCTCATTACGTAGTTCATCCATAATCTGATTAAGAATACGGGCTTGTTTGCCAGCGGCTTGTCTGACACCGGCGGCATCATACATGACAATAAGAGCAAACACAGTGGCAATGGCGAATTCGGGGGAATTCCATCCTAAAGTTTGTCCAACGCCAGTAGCAAGAGCGCCTACAAGAGCAGAATGGGCACTAGGCATACCACCGGTGCTAACAAGGAAACGGAAACTGAATTTACGATGGCTGATGGTATCCACCCAGACTTTAATAATCTGGGCGAGGACACAGGTAAGAAGGGGTATAACAAGTAATTGGTTGGTAAGGATTGCCCTAAAAACGTCCATCATGGGGATTAGTTACTGCGGTTGACGACATACTCGGCAATAGCGCGAAGGGGGGTAGCCTTTTCCCCGTAGAAGGAGAGTTGTTGGATGGCGGCATCAACTAATTCTTGGGCTTTCTGACGGGAGACTTCCACTCCCCACAGTCGAGGATAGGTGGCTTTTTGGGCGGAGACGTCTTTACCGGCGGTTTTGCCTAACTGTTCGGTGGTGGCAGTAACATCCAAGATGTCATCTATAATTTGGAAGGCTAAACCGATGTTTTGGGCATAAACAGAAAGACGTTGTAAATCTTCCTGTTGAGCGCCAGCTAAGACTGCCCCACAGGAGACACAGGCTTCCAGGAGGGCACCAGTTTTACGACGGTGGATGGAAGTCAACATTTCTGCGGTGATGTCAGTTTTCCCCTCGCATTCTAAGTCTAACACTTGCCCTCCTACTAGTCCCTTTGCACCCACGGCTTCACCGAGAATAGCCAAAACCCTTACTACCCTTTCTGGTGGTACTCCAGTAGTATTTTTAGCGACATATTCAAAGGAATAAGCCAACAAACCATCCCCTGCCAGGATAGCAATGTCTTCCCCATAAACCTTGTGGTTTGTAGGACGCCCTCTCCTATAATCATCATTGTCCATGGCAGGCAAATCGTCATGGATCAGAGACATGGTGTGTATCATTTCTAGGGCGATGGCAGTGGGCATAGCCACCTCTTCCGTTTGCCCTAACAATTCTGCAGTAGCCAGACACAAAATGGGGCGTAGACGCTTACCCCCCGCCAGGAGGGAGTAACGCATGGCCTCATATATTTTAGCAGGATCGCCTATGGGCAAGGAGGCATCCAGTGCTCTTTCTATCTTTTCCTTCTTTTCCTGGAGATACTGTTGTAGGTTGAAGTGCTCGGTGTTGCCTGTGGGTTTTACTCCTAATGGTATCATTGTGGGAACTTGAGTTACACAATAGAGAGGCTTTGTAGTCAATTATCAACGATTGGGGACGATAGATCAAGAAAGTGGGGTAGAGGGGATATAATATTGCATTTGCCAAGTGTAGATACTGTGTATAGTAGGAAATGTTTGAGAAGATAACGCCTCCAGAGAGGGGGGGGAAGATTCAGTTTAACAATGGACAGCCCATAGTGCCCGATGAGCCTATAATTCCCTATATTAGGGGGGATGGGATAGGAGTGGACATTTGGCCTGCCACAGAGAGGGTGATTGATGCGGCGGTGGAGAGGGCCTATGGTGGCAAGAGGAAGATACATTGGTTTAAGGTGTATGCGGGGGATGAGGCTTGTGAGAAATATGGGGCTTATCAGTACCTCCCCGAGGATACCATCAATGCCATTAGAGAATATGGTATAGCCATAAAGGGACCGTTAACTACACCTGTAGGTGGGGGGATTCGCTCATTAAACGTAGCCTTAAGACAGATTTTTGATCTATACGCCTGTGTACGTCCTTGTCGTTATTATGAGGGCACACCATCCCCCCATAGGAATCCAGAAAAGCTAGATGTGATTGTTTACAGAGAGAATACAGAAGATATCTACTTGGGGATAGAATGGCAGGAGGGGTCAGAAATAGGACAGAAACTCATTAAAATTCTGAACGAGGAGTTAATACCTGCTACCCCTGAACACAAAAACAAGAGGATTCCCCCGGATGCCGGCATTGGAGTTAAACCCATCAGTAAAAGGGGTAGCCAAAGGTTGATTCGTCGTGCTATCCAACATGCCCTCAGACTCCCTAAACCCAAACGGGTGGTGACTTTAGTACACAAAGGTAACATCATGAAGTACACAGAGGGAGCATTTCGTGACTGGGGGTATGAGTTGGCCACCACGGAATTTCGGGCAGACTGTGTTACCGAGAGGGAATCCTGGATTTTAAGCAACAAGGAGGCCAATCCTCACATCACCATTGAAGAGAATGCCCGTCAAATAGAACCGAGTTATGATACCCTCACTCCCGAAAAACGAGCTCAGGTGTGTGAGGAGGTGAAAAGGGTATTAGACTCCATTTGGACTACCCATGGCAATGGCCAATGGCGGGATAAAGTCCTGGTCAACGACCGGATTGCTGACAATATTTTTCAACAAATCCAAACTCGTCCCGAGGAGTATTCCATCCTAGCCACCATGAATTTGAACGGGGATTACCTCTCCGACGCGGCGGCTGCTATTGTTGGCGGCTTAGGCATGAGTCCTGGTGCCAACATTGGTGACAATTGTGCTATATTTGAGGCGACCCATGGCACAGCCCCCAAACATGCGGGGTTAGACAGGGTAAATCCCGCTTCTCTGATTCTCTCCGGGGTGATGATGTTGGACTTCATGGGTTGGCAGGAGGCTGCTGATTTAATTCGTCATGGTATTAGTAGGGCCATTGCTTCCAGACAGGTCACTTATGATTTAGCCCGTCTTATGACTCCCCCCGTCTCTCCCCCCTTAAAATGTTCTGAGTTTGCCCAGGCTATTATCCATCATTTTTCCTCTTAACCCAGGGTTTACAACTGGATATTAACACTTAATATTTGGCCCTTGGAGGCCTATTTTTTTTAGACCATCTCGTCAGAAACCCCGGGGAAACTTTAAGAAAAATTAGTAAAAAAAAGGTAAAAATAAGGGATAATACTGATTGCAGCTGGAGGAAAAACAATTAACATCGTAGCTAGGGAGGGAGACAGAGAGGAAAAACATGAAGACGGGATTGCTCATGAGTGGGAAGACGGAAGCCAGAGTGGAAAAGCCCTGGTGGAATCGTCCTCTGATTGGGGAGAGGACACTATGTGAGTATTTATTTAAAGGCCATTCCCGTCTGCAGATTTGTAAGGAGGTAGTCTCTCTCCACGATTATTATTTAGAAGTTTTAGGGGGGGTCACTGTTAATTTAAGGGCACTTTTTAACGAAAAATTCAGCCAGCCTGGTTTTCTTATTTTTGCTCGCCTTCAGGCCTATTTTCAGCGGTATTATGAGTCTAACAATCACTACATTTTGGTGGGGAAGGAGTTGTTCAAAACTGTAATAGACAACATAGAAATTCTGCAGAAAATTCAGAGTATAGAAGATACTGCTACCAGCGAAGAAGCCCAAGAATTTTTCCAGGAGGTATTCAGGCTAGTAAGGGAGAATCATCACAAATTAATCTTTCAGGAAAAACTCAACAAACTGGAGACACAATTCCGGGGAAAAGTGGAAGATGAAAAAGAGCAGAAATTGATAAGCAACTATAGTAGCTGTTACCGCAAAGTATCGGAGATAGACAGTTTAATTAACTTCATCGAGTTGTTAAAAACAGAAAAGCTAAACAACTGGGAGGTGTTTGCTAAAATCAAAAAGTTTCTCCACTGTCAACAGGTGGAATCCTTGGAGACTTTGAAACCCCTATTGTTGTTTACAAAAACAGAGGAAACATTTTTCCTCTCCCTGGCGGATAGGATTCTACACATGAGAGAAGATAAGGAGACTCAGCTGACAAACATAGCAAGAATTATCCAATATATAGGGTTAAATGACAAATACGCCCAGATTTATCCTCAATTCCAGCTATTTCTCCGCCAGTTGAGGAAATGGGAAAAGGTGTACCATTCTATCACCTCCATCAGAAATCAGTATGACGGCAATCAATTTATTATCCCCCCCAGTTTCAAAACCAGACTACCAGGGTTTGAATTATATAAAACCTACCATGACTATCTGGAACATGCCCATTTTGTCAAGATGATCTATTAGCAAATAAACAATAGTTTAAATATTTCCTCAGGCCTTATAGTTCCCCTGCTAGAATTAACAATAGGCCTATAAAAACTAATTCTCATGTCAGCCATGGGGAAACTCACAAAGAGGTATAGTGGGGCGGGGGTTGGTTTTGCTACCATTATGGTTTTTTGCTGTGTATCTCTCCTCCACAGTCAGACTACTATAGCTACAACCACAACTACGACTATCATAAAGCCCAATAGCCAAGCCGGCAGGGAGAAACTAAACCCCGGGTTGAAATTAAAACTGCCACCCCCCCCGCCAACTGGTACACCCATAGGTAGTAATAGAAGCCAAACCAGGGGTGCAACACGCTCGATTTCCACCTGTAATCTAAGCAATCCTTTATTAGTGGCCTTAACTGCCAATCAGGGGAATGACTACACTCTCCATCGCTACCCCCATTTTTGGTTTTACCTACTTGTCCCTACCACTAAGATAACAAATCTGGAATTCACTCTTAAAGACACCACCAACCAAAAAATGACTTACCACCCACCCCTTGAGGCTGATTCCACCGGCTTATTCAGGATTTCTCTTCCTAAGAAAACTGAATTTGCCCTAAAGGATGGGGAAAACTATACTTGGGAGTTGAAAATAGTCTGTCAGGAGGGGAAACGCGGGGTAGAGGCAACAGTGACGGGAGGCATTCAAAAATTGGCAACCACCCCCGAATTGGAGTTGCAACTCAGTAAATTGTCTCCCCTGGAAAGATATGAACTCTATAGAGATAATAACTTATGGTATGATGCCGTGGACGAACTGGCACGATTGTATCAGGACAATATAGACAACCTTGTTATCAGGGAAAAATGGCAGAGTCTGTTGAAACTTCTACAATTACAAGATCTGTCTTTTCAGCCTAAGGGCGGTTAGTATAACAGTTGATTTCAAGAAAAATAGCCACACACCATGCAGCCGAGAAATGACTTAATGGACTTGTTTTCCACCTTTATACAATTTTCTGGGGATAGGTTTGGGGGATGGCTAACCGATTTTAGACTTAGGAGGAATATAGAAAAAATTCTTCAACAGGAGGAATCCAGAAGCATCAACGAGAAATTCTTAGCCCTCCACTTCTATAGACAATGGCTTCATTGCCCCAATTCCCTAGCAAGAAACCATCTCCTCGCCTATCTGCAAGAACCCTGTTATTTGACCGCCCTGAACGTTTTTAGGAAATTTCCTCATCTTCCTTATACTTTATCAGATTATTTTCAAATTTGCATAGCTAACTATGAAGAAATACTAAGATACTATAAACCAGCCCAGGGCACATCCCTAGTGGGTTTTGCCAGGGTGGGATTCAGGACAATACTTAATAATAGTTTAAGACAAAAGGCAGCGGCAGACATTTGCACCGACTGGGCGTTGTTGCGCAAAACCAGTAAAAAGAGGCTAATTGCCAGTCTAAAAGAGGCGGGGTTAGATAGTCTTACTATACAACAGTACTGTTTACTTTTCAGCTGTTTTCAGAGAATTTACACCCCTAATGACAAGAAAACGTCTCAGAAGCTAACATCGCCGCCGCCGGATGTTTGGGAGAAAATCATTGCTGCCTACCAACAACAGCTGAAAAATTATCCCCAATTATCAGAAAACACAACCCAACTAGAGCCGGAAAAATGTGCCAAAATACTAAAATACTGTGCCCTACTTATCCGCCAGTATTTATATCCAAAAACAGTTTCCCTAAATGCCGCTATTAACCAAGAGGAATCCGGGGAGTTATTAGAGACAATTGCCTCTGAGAAATCCTCTCCCCTCCAACAAATTATAGACGCCGAAGAAACCGCTATAAGGGGTAGAATTTACATAGACATCCAACAGATACTCACGGAAAGTCTTCGAAAACTTCCCTCTGAATTGTCACGAATACTCGAATTGTACTATAGGGATAATCTTACTCAAAAACACATTGAGCAGCAAACGGGTATAAAACAATACAATGTCTCCCGCAAATTGGCAAAAGCAAGGGAGATACTTCTAAAGAATCTAATGGCTTGGGTTAAGGATAACCTGAGCATTGATACAAATATAGATGACATTAAATATTTGGATACAATCTTGGAGGGATGGCTGATTAAACATTACAACTCCTAGAATTTTTTTACACGAATGTATTTTTTTGTATTTTTAGACATTTTAAAGGCAATTCATATTAAGAAAAGTAAAGGGTATAAAATAGAAAAAATATAAGGGTTATAATCGAGAAACAAGATGAAGAAGCCGGAGGGAAGTCATGACAAGAACATTTGTAGAATTCACCCCAGAATATCATACGGGGAATCAAAAAATAGACAAAGAACACCAACAATTGTTTACAATTATTAACAGACTGCACAGTGCCATGAAAGAAGGCAAAAGTAAAATCATATTGGGAGAAATACTGGATGAGTTGTTAGAGTATACTGTAAAACATTTCACCGATGAGGAGTTATACATGTTATCTTATAACTATCCTCGTTATCACGAACACAAGAAAATCCACCAAGAATTGACGGAGAAGGTGAAAAAATTTCGACAAGAGTTTATGGCGGGTAACAGTTTTATCAGTGTAGAATTGCTGCTTTTCCTCAATAACTGGTTAGCCAGCCACATCAAAGTGGAAGACTTCGCCTACATGAAACACATCAGAGAAGTGGAGAAAAACAAACAAGTAGAAGCCGGATGATTCTGATTGCCAGTTGTTGTCGATACGAACTAGTTTAGGGGGGTTGTTAAGACTCTCTTTTTTTTTGCGGTTTATTTCCAGTCATCAAAAATGGGTTATTATATTAGCAGTATTGTCTAGTGAGTAGGTTATGTTGTGACCGGGTTGAAGGCTAAAACAATTAAATTAAAGAGAGGAACAAATAAAGGAAGGGGAGGAGAAAATTTCGACGACATTTAACTCAACGGCATTTAAAGAGTTACCGGGTATGGGAGAACATTCCAATTCTCAACATATATTGACAATAAAATACGGGGATGTTGTCCAGAGAATATCATTGAATCAAGAAGTATATTCAGTGGGGCGTCATTCCAGCAATAAAATTGTAATTCATCACCCGATAGTATCTCGCTTTCATTGTACCATTTTGCCGGTGAAATACAAGGGAGAAGCACAACAAAATTTGTTTTGGATTATAGACGGGGATTTAAAGGGCAACAGGAGCAGCAATGGAATTTTTGTCAACGGAAATAAAATCCTCTCCCATGAATTAAAAACCGGGGATATAATTCACATTGGCGGAGAGGAAATAGAAATGACCTATGAAATAATTGAGGGATTTAAACAGGATTCACTCTCAGTCACAACACCCCCTCCTATAGACTCAGAAGGGGAAGTAAATGGGTTGGAACAAAAGTCTACCCTGTTGAAAAAGGCGGGTTCTGATACAACAGTGCCTGAAAAAACAAAAGGAAATGGGGTAAATTTCTTCCTAAATGAAATCCTTTTTATTCTTGAACAAAGCCAATACCAGTTATCCTGTCCCCAATTGAAGATTAGTAGCGACAATAAGTTAATAGAAGCCAATGATATTTTCCGAGAGACATTTCCCCATATCGAATTAGACGAAAACCAAAATCCCTTCCTAAAAAATGCATGGCTGGAATTGGAAAAAAGCAGAAAAGATTTCTCAGTGAGGGAGGTGGAATATGAGGGGAAAATATATAGCCAGTATCTGAGATACACCCCAGATAGAAAAGCCATAAATTCCTACATTTTCTCCTTCTGCGACAGATACAATCAGGAGAAGACTCTAAGAGAAAATGAGGAGAAATATAGGGCAATAGTAAGACAAATATCTGAGGGTATTATACTAGTAGATCCGGCTACAAAAAAAATAATAGAAGCCAATCCCGCCTACTGTAGTCTGGTGGGTTATAAACAGGAAGAAATAGTCAGTCTAAGAATATATGACGTGGTGGCCACAGATCCAGAGATAAATGATAATATTATAGGGAAGGTGCAAAGGGAGCGTCTAAATATAACCCAAGAGTCAGTACACCGTCACCGCGGCGGCAGTTTGATAGATGTAGAAGTGAATGTTAGCACAATTTGTTATGGGGCGAAGGAATACATTTGTTATGCGGTGAGGGACATCACGGAGAGAAAAATGGCAGAGGGGTTATTATACTACCAAGCCTCCCATGACTGGCTAACCCGCTTGGGAAACAGGAGTCTATTCAACGATAAACTCCAAAAAGCAATTGCCCGGGCTCGGAGGTATAATGGCAGTCTAGCAGTAATTTTCATCGATTTAGATCGCTTCAAGAATATCAATGATACACTGGGTCATGACGTGGGGGATCGTTTTTTACAGCAAGTAGCCATCAGACTCAAAAATTCTCTAACAAGCCGGGATACAATTGCCAGATGGGGGGGGGATGAGTTTACCATCCTGTTGCCGGAAATAACAAACCCTGAGGATGTTGCCATTGTTGCCAAAAGGATATTTGAAAGCTTTCAACAGCCGATTGTGGTTGCCGAATATCAACTCTACTGTCATCTGAGTATGGGTGTTGCCATATATCCCCAGGATGGCGAAACCCCAGAAACCCTAGTAAGAAATGCGGATGTAGCCTTGTATCGCAGTAAAGACAATGGTGGCAACCAGTATCAATTTTACAACCCCTCCATGAATCAGAGAAAAGAAGACTCCCTGCATTTAGAAACACATCTGTATCGTGCCATCGAAAATAAACAACTATACTTAGTATATCAGCCCCAGATTAATATTCACTCCGGACAAGTAGTAGGAGTAGAAGCCTTACTCCGGTGGCTACATCCCGAGTGGGGGATAATCTCACCGGCAGACTTTATTCCCATTGCCGAAGAAACGGGTTATATTAACACCATTGGCGAGTGGGTTTTATACACAGCTTGTCTAGACCACAAGAGATGGCAAGAAGCTGGCCTACCTCCCATAAAGACAGCCATTAACCTGTCTGCCAGACAGTGTCAACCCAGTTTACTTCCCACCATTAAGGGGATCATCAGAGAAACGCAAATAGATCCAAATCATTTGGAGTTAGAAATAACGGAGACGACTATTATAGCCCATCCCGATTTAACAAGGGAAATATTACAGGAATTGACGTTAATGGGGATTTCAATCGCGATTGACGATTTCGGCGCCGGTTATTCTTCTCTTAGTTATTTGAAGAAATTTCCGTTTAAGAAAATAAAAATAGATCAGAGTTTTGTGGGAGAATTAAAAGAGGATTCTCCGGAAGACGTGGCGATTATTTCAGCAATAATTACCCTAGGGAAGGGATTTAATTTGGAAGTGGTGGCGGAGGGGGTAGAAAATACACAACAGGCTGGCTTACTGGAAAGACTGGGTTGTAAGATAATGCAGGGTTATTTATTCAGTAAGCCTCTGTTGGCAGAGGAGATAATTCCCTTCATAAAAGGCAAAATTTGAAGACACCCCCACCCCACCTGAAATCCAACCCCCACAGGGAGTGGGAAAATAGGAATATAAAAGACAGGGAAAAGAAAAAGGGGTGTTTGGATGTCAGTTATTGCTTTTGTCTGCTTCAATCTCCTGCTTTGGCAAACGATTGCTACCTTTATTCTTCTTAGAAATTTTATTGACAAACTAGGGCGACGATACCGTATAATCCCAACAGTACCCCATCTGGGTTTGATTGGCAAGGTAAGTGTTATTATAATACCTGCCGGTGACGATAAGAATATCTACCGTTTGTTGGCAGGAATTTCCAGACAAAGTTATGAGGTAAGGGAAATCCTTGTCTTGGCTACCCGTGATTGTTTTAAAAACGAGAACATAAAAGTATTATCAGAGAAGGACCCTAGGATTAGATTTCTTGATGTCAACAATGGCATGTTAGACTCAGGACTTTATAATGTTTCCAGAAGGAGTGAATGGGTGTTGGTGGTAAGGGGGGGGGATTATATTCATAAAAATTTGGCATCTAGTGTTTTAAGTTTTGCCTTGAAGCAAAATTGTGAAGTAGTTTATCTGTTACCCAAATTTATTCTCCGGCGGGGGTGGAAAGACTTGCCATTAGCTTTATGGTTAAGTGGGTGGTATACACTTGGTGGTGGCATTGCCAACTACTGTGTTTTACTGAAAAGACAATTATCACAATCCTCTAACAACAATAAGATTCTAGGCAAAGGCAATTATAGGCAGGTTGTGGCTGATGGCAGTGATTTAGTTAAAATAAACATCTTTGGGGGGTTAAAGGACTATAATAGGGGATTGGTACTGGAAATGGGATACTGCCAGTGTGTCTTCTCGATTTTAGTACAGACTTTGCCACTGCCACTGTTGTTGACGTTGACGGGGTTATGGTTATATCATCACTATGACTTTTTAACTTTTCGCCTCTTGTTTTTTCTAAATTTTTTCCTTTTTATCCTTCGGCTGGTGATACAAACAGCTGTTATTCCTGCCATCCAATTCCCAGAGGAAAAGATAAACATTTGGTTTTTCTTCCCTCCCTTTGCAGACATTCTTGCCACCATTCAGTGGTTTTTCCCACTTAATCTTAACGCTCCTAAGACCGACGTATTTTGGTAAGATAAAGATGTCAGTTATTAGTAGTTTTCTCGGCAGAAAAAAACAGAAAATATCGGATTTTTTAATGAACGTAGGGATTGCTATTACAATTACCTTTGTGACGATGGCGATTCTAGCTCCTATGTTACAAAAATGGGGATTGATTCAAAACCCAATACAATCCCTTGCAAATCCAATAAATCACCCCCCTAATGGCAAATACTGGTTTGGCACAAATGCACAGGGTTATGATGTTTTTTCAAGGACAATTTTTGGTACACAAGCGGCAATTGAGGTGGTGATTTGTGCTACCCTATTGAGTTTAAGTATTGGGGTGCCTCTAGGATTAATTAGTGGGTATTTAGGAGGGAGAATAGATAGAATAATTCTGTTTTTGATGGATACAATCTACACCCTTCCTGGCTTACTGTTATCTGTAACCCTAGCATTTGTGGTGGGGAGGGGAATTCTAAATGCGGCAATAGCCCTATCTATCTCCTATGTCCCCCAATATTATAGGGTTATCAGAAATCAAACCACTAGTGTTAAAACGGAATTGTATGTGGAAGCTGCCAAGGCAATGGGGGCGTCTGCCATCAGGATATTATACAAACATATCTTCCTCAATGTGGTGCAAAACATCCCAGTGCTCTTTACATTAAATGCCGCTGATGCTATCCTGATACTAGGGGCATTAGGTTTTTTGGGACTGGGATTACCCGAAGATGTGCCAGAATGGGGGCATGATTTAAAAATGGCCTTAGACGGATTGCCCACAGGGGTGTGGTGGAGTGCGTTATTCCCTGGCTTAGCAATGACAATACTCGTAACAGGATTGTCTTTGTTGGGGGAGGGGTTGAGTGAAAAATTACACCCCCATGATTAGGGGCTGTCCTGAAATTATAACAACGATAATCATTTTTTTTATTTCTCCGGGCAAGGGAAATGGAAAGAGGGAGGAAAGGGAAATTAGAAAACCTGAATCCACTCTTTAATCTCGTATTCTGTCCAAATACCATTTTGCCAGTAGGGGTCTGATTCTACTAGCTTTCTTACAACATCTTCACTTTCTGCCTCATAAATAGCAAAAACCTTGGTATTATCCTTGGTGGGACCTATGGTGACTAGGATACCCTGTTCTTTTTGTTTTTGTAAACCCTCTAAATGTGCCTGACGGTATGGTATTCTCCTTTCTAGAGCGTTTTCACAATAGCTTCCAAACAACACATATTTTGGCATAGATTTTCTTCCCTGATTCTACCACTGAACGCTACAAGTGTTAAGAGCCTATACCACAGCCTGTCTGTTATTATAAAAGGGCGATGATAGGGCATAATTGTAACTCCTAGTCAGACAGTCCATATTTAAATTCTGCCCCACATGAGCACAGTATCTTTGTGCCATTGCGGTGGCTTCTGTAGAGGTAAAAGGTGCCTTCCCCTCAATCCATCTTTTTATGACTGCAACACATCTATTTTGGTAAGTATTCTCCTGTGGAATTTGAGACAATAATGGTAGGGCTTTTACTGTATTCAATAGCAAAACCATAGAGAATAATGGGGTGATTTTCCTAAGGGGAAAAAGTGTCATCTCTGCCGCCTCCTGCCGGGGAATAACAACTAAACCGATTTGGGAGATTTTTATATTTCTCCTACTTGCCATTATAACAGCTAGGTCCAGTTACTAACGGGGGGTGACTGTCTAGTGTCTGGTGCAAAGGCAAGCCAGAGGGGGTATTTTAAAAGAGAGAGACTCACCTTGTCATCACTCAAATCCATGATTACTAGGGGTAGATAATTCTCTGCCACAAGCCTATCACCCCTCTGGAGCAAAGCATCAGTAGTTTCAAAGAGAGCTACACCGCGGTTTGGGCCAAAATCACTACGGGAGATGCCCAGACAGTCTTGCAAACCCCGTCGCCACTCCCCCAGTTTTTCTGGTGTGTCTGCCAGTAACAACACACGCACCCTGTCCCCATATAAATGGTATAGGATGGATATGATGGCCGATGCCACGAGTATATTTTGTAGTCTTGTGGAAAGACTCGGTACTGCTCCTCTACCGCCGAGGGAGAAAAACCAAGTAGCCACCCTTTCCGCCTGAAGTGGCTCAAAAGTGCGACGTAGTTGCCAAGGAGGGCCATAATAGTCGGGTTTTGTGCGATACTGGTCTAAAAGACGACGAATCTGTCTAGTTTCTTCCCTAAATGCCTTTTCTACGAATTGGGGTGTGGCGGGTGTCACTGTTGCCGTCGGTGAGGTGGGTTTTACTTCAACGGGGGTTGGCGAGGGTGGTGATAGGTTGATTTCTTCTGCCGCCGCCACCAATTCTTGCAAACTGCCTATCAGATAGTCTTTAAATCCCTGTAGTCGGATAGCTAACTCCTGGGATATCCCTAGGAAATTCCGTTTTATTTCCTGTTCGATTTTTTCTTTCCTCCTCTCTAATTTCTCTATGGCGATTTCCAGATTTCTTCTCTTGTTTTCCAATTCTGCCAACCCATTTTCTACTATTTTGCCTATGGCTTTGCTTATCTCCTCCTGTTGTCTTATCAACTCATTTTTCCTGCTGATTAAATCATTTATTTCTGCCAATATGCTTTCTTTATCCAATTGGATATCTTCCCATTTTTTCTCTTGAAAAGAGGCACTTTTTTCGGTAAGAGGGATATTCTCGGAAGCGGTGTTTTTCTGTTGTGGAGTTTCAGTGGCTATGGTATTTGTGTCAACGTCGGGATTTTCTTGTTGAGGCAATAAATTCTCCTGGGAAAGACTTGTTTCTTGACTGGCTTGATGTGGGGAATCTTCTCCGGTTGGATTGGTTTCTATATTGAAGCGACTGCCATCCCCCTCCTGATTTTGTTTTTCCCAAATATCATCGTCATCCTCGAAGTTTTCAAAATTCATAGTATTGTTTTTTTCTTTACCAGAGGCTTGAAAGTTGGACATAAAACATGACAACTAAAACCTGGACTATTTTATTATACAATTATTGCCGTCTAGGAGCAGGCACATGAGTTTCTAAACACTCTTGGAGGGTAACGGCATCAAAAATAATGGGCAACAAGTGAATGCTTTTTACCTCCTTAAAGTAAAATATAATTGGCAGGCCGGGCCAAAAAATTAGCCAATTCTCCCAGTCTTGATAGGGGAATACTCTGATTTTAGCACCCCCCCGATATACTTCCAGGGCTGTGGGTGTAAATCGCAGTCTAATGATACTGGTTTGAAGAAAAAGAAAAATGCCGAAGAGGGTAAGCAACAACCCCAACCACCAAAGGAAAACAGTTAATGCCACCCCCATGAGGATTATAACCGATGAGAGGGCGTAACGGGGAGCCAATTCCACAGTGCCGCCAGTAGAGATTTTTTTATTCACGGACAACACGAGTCAATGATATCATGTCAACTTTGATTCTAACCCAAAACTAGAACTATTGACTGTCTTTCTTTTCTAGGGAGTCTATAATGCCTGCCACCACACAGTCCCCCCAGACATTTATGGTGGTGCGACAACGGTCTAAAAACCAATCTATAACTAGAATTAAAGATATGCCCTCTACAGGCAGATTAACGGCCTTTAGTACCATTACCATGGTAACCAATCCCGCTTCTGGAATGCCGGCTGCGCCAATGGCTGCTAGGGTTGCGGTAAAAAAGACAATTACCGCTTCTGCCAATCCCAACTCAATCCCATAAATTTGGGCTATGAATACTGCCGCCACTGCCTCATATAGTGCTGTCCCATCCATGTTTATTGTTGCTCCTAGAGGTATTACAAAATCGGCAATTCTACTATCCACCCTATTGTTTTTGATGACACATTCCAGGGTGACGGGGATGGTAGCGGAACTGGAGGCGGTGGCAAAGGCCGTCATCAGGCAGGGAAAACTCCTGCGCAAATACCGCCATGGGGATTTTTTTGTGATAGTATAGAGAAATAGGGGTAGTATGACTATGCCATGAATAAGAAGGCCGAAGAAAACGGTAAAAACATACCTTCCCAGGAAAATTAAGTCGGTGGTGAAACCACTCCACCCACCCGCTTCTCCTAAACGGCCGGCGACTAGTGCGCAAATCCCTAATGGGGCAAATAGGAGTATAATGTCAACAATTTTTAGAATAACAGTGTTGAGGGTTGAACAAAAGTCAATTATTATTCTCCCACCCTCTACAGTAGTTAAAACCCCCCCGAAAAGCAGGGAGAAGACGATAAGGGGCAACACGTCATTTTCTGCCATTGCCTGGAAAATATTACGGGGTAATAATCCCACTATTACTTGTTTTAGGGTTTCGGCTACGGTAGTTTCTTTTTTTTCCTCTAGTTTTTTTGTTACAGTCAAATCGATTTTTATACCCTTTCCCTGGGGGGATGGTTTAACTGTTTCTCCTCTGGCATCTCGCCAACCGTCTACTACAATTGTCTGGGAGTTTGTCTTTATTTTCTCAGAGATATTGCCGGTTATATTTTGGTCTATTAATAATACGAAATAACGCTCATCCCATGAGCTTTTGAATTCTCCCCCAAAAATGGTAACCTTGTTATCGTTGACAAAGTATTCAACATCAGCCAATAATTCTCCTCCTCTTATTTTCAGTCTTTCCGCTTCTGTATCTGCTACTCCTGGTTGAATTACATTTACTAAAATTAATCCCAGAATCACGGCAACGGCGGTGGTTATCATGTAGAAAAATATAGTTTTATATCCCAATCCTCTCAGTTGTCGCAAATCTCCCAGGGATGTGATACTTGTTATCATTGAAATCATCACCAGTGGCACTACCAACATTAATAGGGTGTTAATAAATAACTCTCCCAAAAACTTTACTTCTTGCCCCAATTTTGGCATAAATCCTCCCAGGATAATTCCCAATGTTATCCCGGTAAACAGACTTACAAAATAGTTCCAGGAAAACTCATAACTGTTGTTATTTCTAGTCATTTTCTTCTCACTCCAGTCCTTGACAAGAGGGATTAATTAAGATTCATTGATATGTTGTTTCTAGTTGTGCTGTGGTGGCGAGGGAAAAGACAAATTCGCCTGGATACAGTAGTTACAGAAAATTAGGTATGGGATAATATTATATACGAAGATAAAAGCCGAGAATTGGTCAGAAAAGTATGAAAACAGAAATAAAACCCAGGAAATTTAGGGAAAAGCATTTGCAACAGGCTTACGCCATTAACTTGGCTGATTATTATTGTCAGAGATTGCCTGTATTTGGAATCACTATAGATGATAGCAATACTATGGATAGAGACGATGGCATTTGGTTGAAAGAGTTGGAAGATGGCAAATTGGAATTGCAGGTTAGTATAACTGATGTTGCCAGTCTAATTCCTAAAGATTCTCCCATTGACATAGAGGCGAAAAAAAGAGTAATTACCCTTTATCATACTAATCCTCCTACCCCAATGCTTCCCAGTCGTCTCAGTAATGATTTAGCCTCACTGGAGGAGAATAAGGAAAGATTGGCCATTACTCTATTTTTTAGGTTGAATAATCAGGGAGATGTGGAAAGTTTTACTATCAGAGAAACCATTTTTACCAACAAAAAGGCATTTAGTTATGAAGAGGTGGAGAAGATTCTGAATAATCCCCAGGATAAGCCGGAGGAAAAACTACTAGTTAAGATGCAAAAACTGGCGAAGTTGTTAGCCTTAAAAAGAGGTGGTAAATCGGGTATTTTAACTAAAGACGGCTACATAGATGAAGACGGAAATCTAATAAAAGAAAACGCCAATGCTTACCAGATGATAGCCGAGTTTATGATTCTAACAAACAGGGTGGTAGCTAATTTTCTTGCCACAAATAAAGTAGCAGCACTGTATCGCACTCAGGATGTGGGAATAGAGGATTTAGAATTAGCCATAAAAACCATGGGGCATTGTCTAGTGCCTGCGGTTTATGACTCTTCTCCCAGGCCCCATGTGGGATTAGGATTGAGGGCTTACACCCATTTTACCAGCCCTTTGAGGAGATTTGTTGATTTGGTGAACCACCGCATCCTTAAGAATTTTCTTAATGGGCAATCCTCTCCCTATAGTCTTGAAGAATTATCAGAAATTGCCAAAATGGTCAATGAATTTCAGTCAAAATTCAAGATAGATAAGTCTAATTACATGCGGGAGAAAAAGAGGGCGGAGTTGGAGTGGCAATATAACAATCTTTCAGAGGAATTGTTTAAAAATCTATCCCAAGGGGAGTTGTCAGATTTAATCCAGTATATAGCAATCAAGATAAAGAATAGATGTTGCCAACGAGTGGATTTGTTCACTAGACTTTTAGAATTAAGAAGAGGGGAATTACAGACAAAAGACTATTACTACATCTGGTTTGTAGCAGGAATTGACAAGTTTTTTGACGACGAGAATGTGGATGCCGTTTCAGTGTTGTTAGTCAAATCACAACTGGAAGACTCAGTGGTAGAATACAAATTTGAATATTGTGAGTTAAGGAAGAAATATTTTGCCTACTGTTACATAGACGGGAAGACAACGGTTAATCCGGAGGGAGATGCCAGGAAAAATAGAGTGAAACACAAGGCAGCGTTGGCAGCCATCAAGTCATATATCCGGGGAGAATTGACAGATAAACCCAATCCCATACCTCCCCCAACCATAGAAGACTTTATAACCAGCAAGTTGTCATGCAAGGAGGGGAAATGTGACATCAAAGATTTAGAGGGAAAAGACTTCAGCAAGTTGATAGAATTTTGTCTAAAAACCCAATTTGACAGTCTAGTGATAGAGGAAATTAACAGAAGAATTAAAAGTCTGACAGTGAAAGACTTATACAATATATGGTTTGTGGGGAGACTCAGGGTATGTCTGGATGATACTGATGTAGATTCTCTAGGATTAAATGCAGTTTCTGTGGTGTTAACTTACTCACAAAAAGAAAACCTTCCCCTGGAATTTAAAATAGAATATTCTCCTTCTCACAAACAATATTATGCCCACTGTTATATCAATAATCTAACCCATCCTTATCCCCAATGGGACAGTAGAAAAAATAAAGCCAAACAAAAGGCATCCCTTGCCTACATTAAGAGTTATTTGGAAAACACCCTCACCAATAATCCCCAGGCTATTGACAATCTCGTTGATACTGCCAAAAATAGTCTCATTTTAAAAAAACCGGAAAAACCCACAACTCGAGACTGGGTATCAAAACTCCATCAACTTTGTCAGAAAAACAACTGGCAAATCCTCAATTATAGATTTATAAGCCTCAATGGCATTTTTTCCTGTGTTGTTTCTCTTGAATTGGAGGGGAAATCGCTGCAATCTCAGGGTTATGGAAGAAGCAAAAAAGAGGCAAAACAGTGCGCCTGTAGGGTTTTCCTCATCCAACACCAGTTATTAGAATAAACTTAACTCTAATGGGCCCACTAGGGGCACAACCATTGTTTGTTTTTATTTGTTTTTTCTCTCCAGTGAATAGACCGCAAAACAGGCCCATTCTACCACTGACTTCATTTTAAAATAACAGAGTAGAGTTGTCAACCGCCGGGGGTTATAATTGCCGATGAAGTTCGGAGAAATGAGATGGAACAAGGGATAATAATGCAGTTACGTTCTCCTGGTCCAATTTTGTTCCAATTAGGGCCTATAACCATTCGTTGGTATGGATTTCTAATTGCCCTAGCAGTATTAATTGGAGTGGTGTTGTCTCAACAGTTAGGGAGAAGACGTCAGGTGTCACCGGAGTTAGTGGCGGACATGGCGATGTGGTTAGTGATTGGTGCCATTCCCATGGCTAGAATTTATTATGTTTTATTTCAGTGGGAAAACTACGCTGGACGCCCCCAGGATATTATTGCCATATGGCAGGGTGGAATTGCCATTCATGGTGCTATCATTGGTGGTATTATAGCCGGTATAATTTTTGCTAAGATAAACCGTCAGTCCTTTTGGCAATTAGCAGACATTGTGGCTCCTTCTCTCATTTTAGGTCAGGCTATTGGTAGGTGGGGCAATTTTTTTAATTCCGAGGCTTTTGGTACGCCCACTGACCTACCATGGAAATTATATATTCCTCCCAGCCATCGTCCGGTTGAATACCTGGAATTTGACTATTTTCATCCCACTTTTCTTTACGAATCTATTTGGAATTTTTTGGTTTTTTTTATCTTAATATATCTCTTTTTCCGGGTAGATAGTAACGGCAAGAAACTCAAAAAAGGCACTATATTTATTGTGTATTTGATAGGCTATAGTATTGGGAGAATATGGATTGAAGGGCTTAGGACTGATAGTTTAATGCTGGGGGGGATAAGAGTAGCTCAACTGGTTAGTCTGACAGCCATAATAATGGGGTTAACAGCCTTATTTTGGTTGTATATTTTAAAGAGGGAATTGCCCGACGTGATTGGGTAAGGGGGAGTGGGGGTAGGCGGCTTAATTTGTAGTCCTTCTTCCGTTTACCTAGTGCAATAGAGTATCAATTTGCTGGGAAAGGGTAAAGACAGTGGCGGCGTGGCGTCGGGCGCAAGGAAAAGTTAAAATTGCTAGATGGCACAATGTCTCAACCTAGCCATGTGGAAGCGGATAATTGGACTGATTTTTATATTTTCAAGCCTATTGTGTAACCCCTCGGCATTGGCGTTGGGGGGGGTACAACCGGCCCTGAATCAACCCGCACCAGATTTTACCCTGCCTACCAATAGGGGCAACGAGACGGTGTCGTTAAAAGACTATCGTGGCAAGTGGGTGGTGTTGTATTTCTATCCTCAAGACTTCACTCCCGGTTGTACCATAGAGGCGCGCAAATTCCAGGAGGATTTAGAGAAATACCACCAACTGAATGCAGAGGTGATTGGTGTTAGTGTGGATTCTGTAGCTTCTCATGAGAGTTTCTGCGAGGAGGAGGGATTGCAATTCCCCCTTCTCTCTGACACAGACGGGAGTGTGAGTAAAGCCTACGGTTCTTTCCTAGCGGGTCGTTCACTCCGTCACACCTTCATTATAAACCCTGAGGGCATTCTAGTGGCAAAATTCTTATCAGTAAGGCCTATTATCCACAGCAAGGAGGTTTTGGCAAAACTAGAAGAGTTGTCGGGCAAACGAGAAACATAGAGTTGGGGGGGAAAAAAACTCCCCCTTTTTAATTCTAGTTACTGTTTTCAGAGAATAATTGGGAACCCACCACCACTTCTTGGGCTTTCCCATTGTCCAGGGTGCGGATTTCGTGGATGTTACGACTCATTTCTCGGGCTTGGTGGTAGCTTTCAATATCCCCCTGCTCAAAATAGAGTAGGGCTGCCCTTCTTAAGTCGTCCACTGCCTTTTGTTTCATCCCTTGTTCCAAATACAATACCCCTCTCCTGTGATAGGCTTTTGCCATATTGCTGTCTCTCTTGATGGCCTCTGTATAGTCTTCTATAGCACCAGCATAGTTACCTAATTTTTCGTAACCGACGGCGCGTTGGTAGAAGAATTCGGCAGAATTGGAGTGGGAATGCAGCCGTTGAGAGAGGTTTTCTATTTCCTTAATGTTGCTGACAACGTTATTTAACTCTTGGTACTGTAGATCCAGTCGTTTGATTTCCTGGGCCATGTCTTGTTTTACTGTTGTCAGCATCTGTTGGAGGGAATGTTGGAATTTTTCGAGGCTGTTGCCAAAATCTGCCTTGTATTCTACCAGTTTGTCGTTCAACTGTTGTCCGGTAGTCTCTAGCTGGCTATTCAACTGGGTGATTAACTGTTGTTGTTGATTGTAGGCTTGTAACAGCTGTTTGTAATTTTGTTGGCTACTAAAAACACTACAGCCAACCCCCACAGTGATACCGAGGTAAGCGATAACAGGCATCTCCGCGAGGGCGCCAACCACCGTGCCGAAAATAGAGGCGCCTATGGCGGCATAACCGAGAAAGTCTTGTTTGGCTTCCATAGTGTCTCACCCCTTCTATTGTAGTACAACACAATTCAGCTCAAAGGCGGGAAGGGCAATTTTGGCTTCTTCCGGGGTTAGGAGTTGACGCATGACTTCCAACAACACCTCGTAGGTGTCATTGTTATCATCGGTAAAGGAGAAGGCGCGGGAGATAGTTTGAAACCACAATAACGCGTTAGTGCGGTGTCTCTCCAAATCGTCAAACAGTATGGCAGCCGCGCTATAACGCAATAGGTCCATCAAATCCCGTTTACAGGTAGCATAGAAGTCTTGGAATTGGGGATTACGTTTTTGCTTTCCAAGACGTACTTGTTCTATGATTTTATCGGCATTGTCTCTGATTTTGTTATATATTTGAACCCTCAAATCCAGGGAGTCTAGGTAGTCTTCTAGGAATTGTAACTCGTAGTCTTCGGCGTAACGGCCATCAGCCTCGAGGGTTAAATCAGCTAGTTGTCTTAACATACAGTGATTCTCCTGATATACTACACGGCATCGGTAACCTGAGAGAGATACCTAGCGGCTTCAACCTTAGTGTCTTTTAACTGGGTAATCATAGATCTAGTAATTAACTTACCTTTTTCCACCAACACCTTACCAGTGATGGGGTGAAGGATATCCTCTTGTACCCTTTTCCCTATCAAAGACTCGATGTCGTCAATTTGATGGAGATACATCCCCGGGGGCAATTCTACCACCACACCGTCCCCAATGACTCTTGCCTGGCAAGCGAGACGGGAATTGGGTTTACAGGTAGTAATGACTTCCAATGTTCTTTTTTCGCGACGGTTGAGGGGTGTAAGACTTTCCATGCCCTCTTTTATGTACACATGACAGGTGGAACACATCCCCCTCCCGCCACATTCTTGTAGTACATTTAGTTCGTTTTTCAACAATGCAGAAAGGAGATTGTCATTGGTTTTGACGGCGGTATCCTTGCCGAGGGGAACTATTCTGATGATTTTTGCCATAGGTAGAGGTATTGGCGTGTTGTGATACTAGGTCTATTTCCAGATTAACCTATTCCCATCACAAAGCCCATCCTAACTCTCATTATTTACTTGTGTGTTGCAAAGCATTTCGAGAATGGAGGTATGGTCATGTCCTTCTTCAAGCCAGGTTTTAGCTATTTTCACCCTTTCCAGAAGGCCTAGGATGAAGGAGTTAACTGGCGCACCCATGGATTCACAGGAGGTTTGAATGCAGCCGAGATTTTCTCCTGTGAGTTGACTGAAGAAGGAGGCGAGTATTCCGGCTTCTAGTTGACAGGCGAAACCTTCTCCTTTGGGCGCGGCGGCTGCAAAGGGGGAGTTGGTGGTATAGATAACTATCAGGCCGTGGGGGTAATAGTCAAAGTTGAATTCAATTGTACCCCAGCCATGGGTTTTCCAACACTGCTTAAAGCAACTTAAAAATTCTACCATTTCCATTTGTGCCAGGGGGATTCCATAGTACTGGCTTACCTCCTGTTGGAAGCGACGGAAAAAACTTTTGCCCCACCAGCGACCACAATTGTATAGTACTAGGGGGTAGGCTTGTCCTAACTCATGTTTCAATCCCTCATACATCCCCTGTAAAAACACCTCTGGTAGGGCGATTAAACGAGCCCCTAGACGGGTTTCCAACAGTCCCAATTCAAAGTCGCCTTGCACGTAGGCTTCAGGGGCGAAATAATTGCCTTTGAGGGGTTTTTTGGAATTCAACAAGTCGGCTACAGAAATCATGACTCCTCCTACTGGACGTTTTGAATGTGGGCTTGGGCTTGATTCAAAAAGGGCTCAATGTATTTAAAACCATCTGAGGGCAATTCTTCTTTTAGCCTTTCCACTAACAATGCCTGTAGTTTTTGTGATATATGTTGGTATTCATATACCCGGACAATGTCAGTGAGCCATTCCAGTAAACGGCGTTGTAGGTATTCAGGGTTGTTGAGCAACATAGCCATGGCGCTGTAGCGGGTGATGGATAGCCAGTGGCGGAGACAGTTTTCGATATTACGGGTTTTTTCCTGGGGAAGCTGTTTCAACAGCTCATCGGCCACCTTTTGAAATATATGTACTTCATTGTCCCGTAAATACCGGTACACAGCCAGTCTTGGCCGCATACCTGACATCTCCTGCATCAACCGCAGTAAATCCGACTGTTGCAGGTATTTAGACTCAGCTTCGTGAATTAACTCCTGTAATAGGGGGTACATACTGGACTCCTAAAACAAGTCTGATAAATCCTTGACATTGATTTGTTTTTTTCCCCATTCCTGTGGGTTTAGGGGTGTGTCATGAGTTTCTCGTGCCGATTGGGGCTTAGAGGTGGGGGAATACCAGCCCATACGGAGGAAAAACTCAGCCACACTCATAGTTAGGGGAAGTATGGTTGGGGATATGGGAGGAGACGGAGCTTGTTTGCCATTCCAGTTATAGAGGCTAAAAAACCTTTCCACGGTGAGGCTGAGACTGACTTGAGGCGAAACCTCTTGTGGTGTTGTCAGTTTTTCTGCCCCTGTTGGTGGTAAACCCTGCCAATTTGCGTTTCGGAAGAAGTCGCCAACGGTTTTGCCATTCAACAGGTTAATCATTTGAGATATTCCCCATTGATAAGTCTTTTTTCAATATCCCGGGCACTAGCGCCCTCATTCAACCAGAATGCCGCTGCGTCGATTCGATCTTGTTTTCCTAAAAGAAACTTGCAATAGGTTTCCCCCATGGAGTAGCATTGAATCTCGATACAGTTGAGTGGCTTGTTGATAAAACGACTGAAGAAACCAGCCAGTAACCCCGCATAGATATGACACACGGGTTTGCCAACGTCCCCCAGGGTGCGTGCCACCGCTGAGTCAAAGATGTTTACAAACATAAAACCATTTTTTTGTTCACTCAAATCCACCTCCCAATTTCCCCAACCCTGGGCGGTAAAAGGCCACCACCAGGCTTCCAACACGTATAGTAGGTTCATATCGTGTATATCTTGGGGGTACTGGTATTCTTCTTGAAACCATTTTTCAAAGAATTCAGCATCTCTCATTCCCCAAGCCTTACCGATGTTGTACATTACTACACTGGAGGCGGCACCAACTTCTTCTTCCAAGCCTTCAATCAAACCGATGATGAAGTCTTCTGTTACTAGCACGTTACGCGCCTCATTCCAATCGATGATAGTACCATTTCCCACATCGAAGTAAAAAAAGTCTTCCACGGTGTAATGGTCGTGTTTTTTGGGATACTTACTCTTCCACAGATTTTTGGTTATTTTAGCAACTACTTGTTTTGATGGAGTCGGTGTAACAGTCATAGGTTTTTATCTTTTTGGCTAATTGAAGTGAGTTATATCTCTTGTCCCAATTCTAGCCTTTGTTTTTTCTTTTCATCTAGTTTTCAGTGCCTTTGTGTAAGTTTATTTAACAATTTGCTTTTTTATTTCCCTGGTCATCCGGGTATTTTCTTACAGAAAACACATTCTTTAATATTTTTTATTTCTTTTGTAGTCACAACTGCCTAGGTACTATCCCTTAGCCGAACTGGGGGAAAAACCGTAAACACCACTTGACAAACAGGGGAGCAATTAGTAATAATAGAAGAGGCAGTCGCGATGGGGTGTAGCCAAGCGGTAAGGCACCGGGTTTTGGTCCCGGCATTCCTAGGTTCGAATCCTAGCGCCCCAGTAGGGTTTTGCCCCTGTAACCCTTCACCCTCGTCGACGACCGGGGTAGAATGGTGTCCTGTGGGGGTGAGGCAAGACTTTTCCTACAGGCGCCAGACGGGGGTGGGGACGGTGGCCCTCCGAGGGTTATGTAAAATAAGGGAGGGGGCGGGAGACAAGGTAGAAAAGAGAAGGGATAAGGAAAACGGCAGCCTGCCATGGGTGTACGGGCCAGAATCTTGGGGCGCCGGTGTAGGTGGCACAAAGTGGGCTGCTTGTAAAGGGGGGGTGAGGGATAGAGATTCACACAAATTGTACAAAAAACAAAAAGAGAAAGGCAGAGGGGATAAAACCCTTCCTCTGCTGGGCTAGCTGTTGTAAGCAATCATATATAAAAACGGGTGCGCCATTTGTTGAGGGTGTAGTCGGCGATGGCGGTGACGGATTCCAACTCGGCGATTCTCTTTTGTAACCCTTCAATAATATTTTTCTGTTGGGATATATATGCTTCCTTTTCTGCCAGAAGATAGCTGTCTTTTACTATTTTTCTTTCCAGACTTTCTTTCTGTCTCTCTAGGTTATTTATCATATTTATGAGGCCCTTTTGCTCCTCCTCTTTTTGACGATTTCTGCTTTCTAAATCGGCTATTTTGAGTTGGAGTTTGGAAACTTCTTTTGTTTTTTCTGTAGCTACTTCTTCCAGGTTTTTAATACGAGCGAGCTCCTTTATTAGATTTTCATTGTCCTTTTGAATAGACGCTATTTTTTCAGAAAGTTCCAGCTGTCTTTTCTCCCAGGTATTCTTAAGAGTTTCTGTCTCTTCTTTTTGGTTGGCCAGTTGTTTCTCAAGACGGCTAACGGCGGCTATTTTATTAGCCAAATTATCCAGTAAACGTTGGTTCTCTTCGTTTTTTTCTGCTAACAGCTTCTCCATTTGTTTTACTTTTTTCTCTATTTCCGCTCGTTTACTATCTGAAGCAGCTAGCTTATTCAATTTCTCAGCTATTAGTTGATTCTCCCGGGCCTTTTCAGCTAATAAGCCTTCCAGCTGCTGGATTTTTTCCTCTAATTCCCTCCGTTTACTTTCTGAATTCTCCAGCTTCTCCAAATCTTCAGCTACCAACCTTTCTAATTTCTCAGCTATTTGTTCGTTTTCTTTATTTTTCTCCGTCAACAGACTCTCCAGCTGCTGTATTTTCTCCTCTAATTCCTTCTGTCTTTTTTCCGAGTATTCTAGTCTTTCCTGAAGATACTCTGATTCAGTGAAACTTCTGGGGGAAACCTCTCCATACAACTCCCCGTCTTCCCTAGACTTGATGGTGATAACTCTATCAGGATTGTTACCAGAAATGGCAATGTCTCCCTGAAAGATTTTATCCAACAAAGCTGACTCAGTCTCTTGGGTTTCTTTCGTTAACTTTTCTAGGATTTTTTTTGTTTCTTGACTGACACTGACACTCACCCTTGACTTGGTAACCGACTTGGCAACAGCAAAGCCACTTCCACTTTTTACCCTTTTTCTACTCATAATTTCTCTACTTCCTACTTCATAGAAACAGCCACTCCACGCCTGCTGGGTTCATTGTATTATAGGATACAGACTTTCCCACAAAAATGCAACAAAAGTTCATATAGTCCTAGCGTCTTCTTTCTTGTAATTTTTTGTATACTTGACGCAAATCGACATGGTGGTAGGCTAAAGCTACAAGGGTGTGGTAAAACAAGTCAGCAGCCTCTGCAACGATAGCCTCTTTATTGTCGTCTTTGCAAGCCATAACAAATTCAGCAGTCTCCTCGCCGATTTTTTTTAGGATTTTGTTATCTCCTCCTTCATACAGTTGACAGGTATAGGAATTCTCCTTGGGGTGTTGGCGACGTTGAAATACTACCTTGAATAATTCTGTGAGGGTATCAGCTGGGGGTGAGGCTTTGGTTTTATCTATCTGGTGAAAACAACTTCTCTCCCCCGTGTGACAGGCAGTATCCCCGATTTGCTCTACCACTAGCAGAAGAGCATCACTATCACAATCATAGCGGATGGATTTAATTTTTTGAATGTGTCCGGAAGTTGCCCCCTTATGCCATAATTGTTGACGTGAACGACTCCAATACCACGCTTCTCCTGTTTCTAGAGTTTTCTGTAGCGATTCGGGGCTCATCCATGCCATCATTAGTACTGTCCCATCTAGATAATCCTGGACGATAGCCGGTACTAATCCTTGTTCATTGTATCTAATGGAATCCATGGGCACTGCTTCCTTCAGGTTGGTTGAATAATTGCTCATTTTTCCTCGTTATTTGCGCTAATTTTGTTTCCCCGTTCCGGCCATTATACCACAACATTTGCCTATGATTATTAAGCCTCGAAAAAGATTTGGCCAACACTGGCTAAAAAGTGAGATTGCCCTTGAGAATATTATTAAAACTGCCCAGTTAAAAAGGGAGGATAGGATACTAGAAATTGGGCCTGGTACTGGAATTTTAACGGAAAGATTGTTGCCACAAGTGAACCAAGTATTGGCTGTTGAAATTGATAGAGATTTGTGTAAACTTTTAAGGACAAAATTCGCCGGCTGGTCCAACTTTCTGTTGCTGGAGGGGGATTTCTTGGCGCAGGAGTTTTTTCCCGGTTTCTTGGAATACAACAAAGTGGTGGCTAATATCCCCTATTATATCACCGGTCCCATCCTAGAAAAATTGCTAGGCACTATCAGCAAACCGTCGCCAAAACAGTTGGAATTTATTGTCTTATTGATTCAAAAGGAGGTGGCGGAGAGACTGGTGGCAAAACCAGGCAACAAAAATTACGGCGCTCTTACCCTTAAGGTAAGATATTTGGCAGACTGTGAGATAGTATGTAAGGTGCCAGCAAGGGCATTTTATCCGCCGCCAAAGGTAGACTCTGTGGTGGTGAAAATAACCCCAAGGAAGATTGATAATCCACCTAAAAATCCCGCCTTTCTGGAAAAAATTATCCGCATGGGTTTTAATGGAAGAAGAAAGATGCTAAAGAATAATCTAAAACCCATCGTTAAGCCAGAATTGTTGGAAGTAATCCTGGCAAATTTTAACATAAATCCTCAGGTGCGGGCGGAGGATTTGGACTTGCAAGATTGGATTTTGCTAAGTAACATTTTGTCGGATAGTCCAGACTGTGGTGAAGGTTAAAACACAGGAGATGCTATATGTTGAGACTGTTAGCAGAGGATTAATTCTAAAAGGAGGCAGATAATAAACGGTTTAAACCTCAAAAAAAAAAATGGTTGTCCCAACAATTAGGGCTTGTTAGGTGTTTTTTCCTTTTTTTTTAACCCAACAAAAACCTGTAAAAGAATCTGAAAGAATGGAGTGTTAGGAGTTGTCAGTATTCTTTGCTTAGAGTCTAAACTGTTGGGAATGAAAGTAAAAATAGGCACCGTTTGGTTTTTTCGGACTACACATTATACCGATTTGCTCTCCATCATATCATGGCCATCAGAGAGATAAAGTTAGTTGTCTTCCACAGTTGGTGATAAAATCATGTGTCTGACGGTGTTGGCTAAACCAAGGCTTTGGATAATGGCAAGTATGATAAATGGCAGGCACAGTAATAGTAAATTATGAGTTAAAACTAAAACAGGTAAGACAATTTTATACTAGGATAATTATAGAACCCCCACAAGCCCCGTAGGGACAAGCCCATAAACACAAGAGAGGGAATATGAAAAATAAACAAGTTCCACACAGTTGAGTGGTTAAATGGATAATAGCAGAATAGGTGTAAAGGTACTATGGATGATAACCTATTAATCAATTCTTCTTCCGAACCTATAATACTAGTAGTAGACGATTTGAAACAGAATCTGAAACTATTAAATGTTATCCTGGAGTCAGCTAACTATCAGACTAGTCTGGCAACCAGTGGTAGGGATGCCTTGGAGAGACTTAAAGTCTTAACCCCCGACTTAATCTTGCTGGATTTGATGATGCCAGAAATGAGTGGCTTGGAAGTATGTCGTATTATCAAGTCTCACCCGGAATACAGGGATATACCTGTCATCTTTCTCACAGCTAGTGTGGAGGAAAGCCATTTAGTGGAGGCTTATAGTCTGGGCGCCTCCGACTATGTTACAAAACCCTTCCGGAAACCGGAATTGCTTGCTCGTATTGCAACCCAAATTACACTAAGACGACAAGCCCAATTGATTCGTCAATTACAGGAGGAAATCCGACAGTTAAAACAGTGTCTTAATTCTACCCCTCGCTAAGTGTTTTTGTGGTTGCGGGTGGTTTTTATGGTTGGTTTTTACGAGTGGAGGATGGTTTTGCCGGTTTATGGGGGGAGATAACGAGTTTTTTGCTAGCGATGGCTTCTTCCACTTGCGCGGCTGTTAGGGGAGGGGAGAAATAGTAACCCTGGGCAAACTCACACCCTAATTGTTTTAAAATTCTCACTTGGTGAATGTTTTCCACTCCTTCCGCCACTACATCCATATTCAGGGCATGGGCAAGCAATATAATAGTCTTAATGATTTCTAGATTTTGTTTTCCCTTTGTCATCTGACTCACAAAAGTCCGGTCGATTTTGAGGGTATCTATGGGAAAATGGTGGAGGTAGCTGAGAGAAGAGTAACCTTGTCCAAAATCGTCAAGGCTGAGTAAAACGTTTTTTTCCCTGAGTTTTTGCAATTTTTCAGTGGTGTCTTCTCCTTGACTCATCATTGTGCTTTCTGTTATCTCTAGTCGCAGACTGCTGCCTGGGATAAGGGTATTTTCTAATACTTCTTCCAACTTGTCTAGGATTTGAAGATTTTTAATTTGCTTACTGACGACATTGACACTCATACTTAGATTTTCGCCGTGGGGGAATTTCTTTTGCCAAATGCCAAGTTGTCTACAAGCCTCTGCCAAAACCCAGTTGCCTATTTCCACAATCAAATCTGTTTCCTCGGCTATGGGGATGAATTCGTCTGGTGGAATAAATCCCCGTTGTGGATGACGCCAACGAAGTAATGCCTCAAACCCGACTAATTGGGATGTTTTTAGACAAATTATTGGTTGATAGTGCACCACTAACTCTTCTCTTGCCAAGGCAAGTCGCAAGTCGTTTTCTATCCTGATGATTTTTAGATTCTCCTGGTACATTTCGGGGGTAAAAATGGTATAACGCCCTTTGCCTAAAGCCTTGGCACGATACATGGCAATCTCGGCATCTCTGATAACTTCTCCAGCATTGTCATAATCCTTATTGCCCATTACAATGCCAATACTGGCACTAGAAAAAATATTATGATTTTCTACAACTAAAGGCCTGGCAAACTGACTTAAAATACTTTCAGCTGTTATTATGGCCTCATTGTCATCATTTAGGTTTTCCAAAAGGATAGCAAATTCGTCACCGCTAAAACGCGCCAATGTATCCTCTTCCCCCAAACACTGGGAGATTAGACTGCCTATTTCCTGTAAAAATCTATCCCCTACCATATGTCCCAGGGTATCATTTATCCACTTGAAGCGGTCTAAATCCACAAACAAGACGGCAAAAAGATAGTCTGGATTACGCCGCCTTTGTTTTATTGCCCTTTGTAGACGTTCCTGAAATAGAATACGATTAGGTAAGCCAGTCAAACTGTCATGTAAGGCACTGTGTACTAACTGTTGTTCTGCTTTTTTTTGCCCTGTTATATCCCTGATTATGCCATCAAATCTCACTATTTTTCCACTTTCATCATAAATAGCATAACCCCTGTTACTCACCCAACGCACTTCTATTCCCCGTCTTAAAATCCTGTATTCTTCTGCCAGACTTCCCGTCTTCAGCATTGCCTTAAACGCCTCTTTTACTCTACTTCTGTCGTCTGGATGTACCACGTCCAACCACAGGGACTTGTTGGTAAAAAAGGATGAACGGGGGTAGCCATAAATTTTTTCCACTGACGGGTTAAGATAGGTAATGGTGAGAGAGTCTGGACTTATTGACCATACTCCATCCTCCATAGAGTTTAAAATACTCTCCAGACGCTTCTCACTCTCTTCCAAGGATTTTTGGATTCGTTTTCTCTCTTTAATTTCCTCCCTTAATTGTTCGTTTAATTTGGTCAATTCCCAAGTCCTTTGTTTAACTCTTTCCTCTAATTCTTTGTTTATATTTTCAAGTTGTCTGCGGGCTATTTTTAATTCTAGTTGATGTCTTATCCTAGTCAATACTTCTTCCACCTCAAATGGTTTGGTTATGTAGTCTGAACCCCCCGCATCGAAGGCCTTTACCTTGTCCAATACGTCATCAAAAGCACTTAGGAAAATGACGGGGATGTCCCTCAGTCTGTTATTTTTTTTTATCTCCCTGCACAACTGATAACCGTCAATTTCTGGCATGTTAATGTCTAAAATAATCAGATCTGGCGTGAATTTTTCCAGGGCCCTCAGAGCGATTTTCCCTCCCTTAGCGCACCGCACTTCAAAGCCATGACGAGACAAGGTCCTATATAGAACATTCAAATTTTCTAGTTTATCGTCCACTATTAAAACGGTTTTGCCGTGTAAATCCAGCCTTTTTGTAATTTCCATCGTCAACTATATCATGTCACGATTGTGCAATTTCTTCATAGGGGTACAGTGCGGTTTATTCTTGATTATTTCTTGATTATTTATGCCAAGGGGGTAAGATTAGAGAGATAGGGCAGAGGTGGAATAAAGACTCATAATCATGAACCAGTAGTCAGTGAAGACATGATATGAAATGGTAGATGAAAAAGGGTGTGCAACCGCGACGCCTTGTCAACCAGTCACTACTCTACCTTATACCATCAAGTATTGTTAAAAGATGGTCAAAATCAAAATTTCTTATAATTACTTCAAGTTTTTTTATTAGAGAAGGGAATTGGGGGGGGATTTCTGTCAACAATTCCTCGAGTTTACTCCGATTTAACTGGACAGCGGCATGGTACAATTGGTCCAACCACCGGGGTGGCATTACTAATAAGTCTTCTGGTGTCAAGTGGTGGGTAACCCCTAAATCCTCCCTATTTTCGTAGATGTAAGTAATCCCCAGGAATTTTGCCATCGTTTCAAAAATGACATTTTCCCTGAAGGGTTTTCTGACTATCTCATCAAACAAGTGAGTGTTAGGGATGTTGGCGATAGCTTCTTCTGTCAAACTACTGGCAGTCAAGGCGATAATTACGGGAGTGTTTCCCCCAGCCTGATGACGAATAGTGGCGGCGGCGGCAAAACCATCCATGACTGGCATGTGTAAATCCATCCAAATCAAATGCGGTTGCCAAGACTGCCAAAAGGCAACTGCCTCCTTGCCGTTTTCTGCCTCCTTGACTTCAAATCCCACAGGCTTTAACAAGGCGGTAAGAATGTCCCGGTTGTTTTTATCATCATCCGCTATCAATATCTTACAATGTCTTTTGGAGGAAATACCAATAACACGGGGAGTGGAAGTGGTGGGGGGTGGGTTTTTTTGTTCGGCCAATTCTGCTAGGATGTAAAAACGGAAAGTACTACCCTTACCCCTCTCACTTTCTACAGTAATCTTACCCCCCATCAATTCTACAAAATTTTTACAAATGGCTAGGCCCAAACCTGTGCCTTTTTGTAAATTTTTTCCTGCAGAGGTTTGCACAAAAGGCTGAAATAAATCCCCTATCTCCTCTGGGGAAATTCCCACTCCCGTGTCACTAACTGCAAATCCCAACTTTACCCTGTTTGCCTCTCCATTTCCTTCTACAGAATCTAGCCAGGCGGAGACAACAACCCCACCCTTGTCAGTAAACTTTATGGCGTTACTAACTAGATTTACCAACACTTGACGCAATTTCTGGGCATCCGTTTTGACTGTTTGGGGCAAATCCTGTGATTTTCTTATCTCCAATCTTAAATTTTTTCTATGGGCATTTTCGCGAAACATCTCCCTCACCAATTCTAGAGTTTGATGTATATCCACCGCCGTTGTCTGTAGCGTCATTTTCCCGGATTCTATTTTTGCCATGTCTAAGACGTCATTAATCAGTGTCAGAAGGTACTCGCCGCTACGGTTTATAATGGTAATCGTTTCTAAATGTTCTTTTGATAGACTCTTATCCCGACTCAAAAGTTGAGTGAAGCCGAGAATGGCATTAAGAGGTGTGCGTAATTCATGACTCATACTGGCTAGGAATTCGCTTTTTGCCTTGCTTGCCACTTCTGCCAAAGCCTTTGCTTTTTCCAATTCCAAAGTGCGTTGTTTTACTTTTTCTTCTAGATGCTCAAAATAGTCCTGTAATTTTTCTGCCATTATATTGAAGGAATTTGCCAGCTTTTCTAATTCTTTTATGCCACTAATTTTTATTCGAGATGATAGATTACCACTGGCAATTGTGGAGGCTGTTTTTTCAAGTTGCAATACGGGTTTTGCCAACCACTGGGCGGTTTTTATAGCAGAATATACGGAAGTCACTAAAACGACTATCGATAGTAAGATTGTGTTACGGATATTGCGGTTAATTTCTGCCAAAAAATCTGACTGGGGTACAGCTGCAATTATCAACCAATCCAAGCCGTAAGCATCTTGCCAGGGGTAGACAGAAATGAAGTATTTTTCTCCTTGGAAGTAAAATACCCAGTCTTTTTGCTGTTTTATTGTCTTATAATTTCCAGCCTTTTCTCTCACAAATTTGTCCAACTGCTGCCATAGAGGGTGGGGCAAGTTGCTGAGGTTATGGCGGTAAAATTTTTTATCTTTACCCTGCCAGGATACGGGGATACCGGCACCAGCGACTAAATTGCCATTTCGCTCAACAATTAAAATGTCACAGGAGGGGCTAAACTTAATTTCTCTTAAAAATTCGCCGAGGCTATCCAGGGAAATATCGATGTTTATAACCCCCAATATTTTGTTATTTTGCTTGTCAAAAATGGGCTGATTAGCAGAAATAGCTAAATAGCCGCCGGTAATTCTTCCTTCCCTTCCCCACTCTGTCACATAAACGTCACTCCAAATAGGTTTTCCTGCTTTGAGGGTTTGGGTGTAAAATTCGTCCACAATGGGGTCATAGTCGTCAGACTCCAGTAGATGGAGAATATTTCCTTCCCCGTCAGTGGCATGGGTGTAGTCTGCCAAACTGTTTGGGGAATGACGGGATACTACTATGCCATCATAGTCTGAATACCAACGGCCAGCACCAGCACCCCTTCTATCCTGTAGATAATAGCCTATAAAAGTTAATTGGGGGAATAGTTTTGCTTTTTTCCAGAAGTATGCGGCGGCATCTTCCAGGTTATAGATATTCAGTCTTCCTTTTTGAATGTCATCCAATACTATTTGATTCAGCTTATGGGGTAGACTCAAATAGTTGTCCAGATTTTGCACGACCCTTTCTAAAGCTTCTTGTTTTATTTGACTGACTAGGTTTTCAACAGCTTTTTGTCCATTTTTCCAGGACAAATAGATTACAATGGTGACTGGTAAAACAATTTGGATTACTACTGGTATTGTGAGGACAAATTTTAGGGGTATGGATTTTGGGGGCATTTTTCTCCATTGTATATCCCTGTGAAGGAAATATTACTCAACGGCCAGAGAAAAACTGCTTCTCACCCTCATTGTAAATTATCTTATTTAAGGGGGGGAATATTAATGGGGAGACAGGTGTTTTTTGTTATCACTGTGGAAGGCGGAGAAATATTTGCTTTGGGAGTTTGAATAAAAACTAAACAATAAACCCCAATCTTTCCCACCTACATTTTATCCCCTAGATAGTATTCATGACGGATAAAGGGCAATGCCACCACTTCTCCTTTTTCACTCCCCACAATGACTTGTAAGCCTTCTCCGCCGGCTTTGGTGCGAATATATCCCAAGGCAAAACTCAATTCTTCTGTGTGGAAATAACTGGTGAGTTTCCCTACTTTTTCTTCTCCCACTGTGATGTGGATATCTGTGTCTGGGTTAATTTTTCCGGTTAATTTAATGCCCCAGAGTCGTTGTTTTACCCCCCTATATGTGTTTAAACGGGCAATGGTTTCTTGTCCGATATAACAGCCTTTGTTGAAGGAGACGGCATGCCATAAACCTGCCTCTAGTGGGTTATAATCTTCAGTTAATTCATGGTAAACTGCTGGCCTACCTCTGAGTATTCTGAGCCTTTCCCAGGCCTCTTCGTCGATTATTTCAAGAGGAAGATTAGCTAGTTTTTCCCATAAGAAATCAGCCTTTTCTCTAGACACAATAAGGTTGTATCCTGGGAGTTTTAGGTTACAACCGACCGTGACAAAAACCTCAATGCCATCGATTTTAACTGAAAAGTGTTGAAATTCAGGGGCAGACAGGACTGAAGATTCGAAGCAGTTTGCCAAAAGATTATTTGCCAAAAGATGTGTACTTTGTTTGCCAATGAGGGTAAAAATACTAAACTGAGAAGAAATGTCCCTTAATTGTACCTTATCAAAGGGAAAAATATAACGATCCATCCACTGATAAAGTCTTTGATTTTCGCCGGGAGACACTAGCAATAAAATGTCTTCTTGCCTGACGTAGGCGGAGACTAAGTCAATGTTTCTGCCAGTGGAAGTAACAAAGACAGTATCACAACCTTCGCCGGGTTTCAAAGCCTGAATATTATTTGTAGTTTGGTTGTGAAGAAAGCGAATTCTGTCATCGCCACTAAGGGTTAACAATCCCCAATGACTCCGATTACAGAGGTAAACATTGTTAGTAAAATCAAAAAAAGGGATGGCCGTCATGGGCGAAAATCAACCTTATATGGTACTATTAATCACCATTAAAACATATGCCAGGTTTGAGGAGGAGATGTGATGAGTGCGGAAAGCATGTTGTTTAATGGCGCAATTCTTTGCTTTACGGTTGTCTTGATTGGTTTAGCCTGGGGGTTTCTCTTGTTAAAACTGACAGGGGAAATCAAATAGTCTTTCCTTATGTGTTCTTTACAAATCTTTACTTATTCCGCGAAAAGGGGGAACGACTGATAGAATCTTATAATGGATTCCTATAAGAAGGGGGGACAGGGGGCTATGGGGAGGGTTGGCGATACCAGTAGTCAGTCTAATTAGTTTAGTCCAATTAGTTTTGTCTAATTGGTACTTGCCCATGCATGGTGGTGTCAACCCGCCCGCCGCCCTATTGTAACCCCAGTGGGGATCGAGGCGGCTTTTTCCAAAGGGCTGCCAGAGGGATAGGATTTTATAATTTATAAGCTAGAGTGCAATAACTTAAACAGATATAAACTCAGGAGAAAAGATAGGATTTTGGAGGTAAGGAATTCATGAAAATGTGGCGTAGAGTTGTTTGGATGGTGGGGGTTGTTTTTTTCCTGGTGACTTCAGTGGCGGTGTCTCCGGCTAAGGCTGTAGATGTAACCACTGTCATGGAAACCACCCCTCGGGTTTTGGCAGCGGAGACTACTCGTCGCAATGAGGCAGATGAAGTTTTGAGAAAGATAGGTCAAAAAATCGACCTCAACAACAGTGACGTGCGTGACTTTCGCCAGTTGAGAGGCTTTTATCCCAAACTAGCTAGTATAATAATCCAAAATGCCCCCTATGAGAAGGTAGAGGATGTACTAAACATCCCTGGCTTAACCGAAGCGCAAAAACAAAGACTACAAGCCAACTTGGACAACTTTGTAGTCACCCCTCCCTCCCCCGTATTCAATGAAGGGGATGAGCGTTACAATCCCGGTGTTTACTAGTGTTTATTGGTTGTCAAACCCAGTCAAAACCACAAGGGGGGCCCCCCCCAAGGGGTTGAGACCTAGATGAAGGGTCTACCACTCGGCCAAGAGGGGGGACAACCCCCCTAATTTACACAAATGATAGGAAGGGTATAATCTCCCTCCTATAGACTATAACACAACTGACGGAAATCGTCACCCCTTTCTTCAAAACTGCTATACTGGTCGAAACTGGCACAGGCGGGGGAAAGGAGGACCACTCTAGCATTGAATTTTTCTGCCATTTCCCTGCTACGGGGCACAGCCTTAGCCATATTTTCTACAATTTCGTGACTACTGAAGCCAGCCTGACTGAGGCGCTGGGCAAGGGAGGGGGCGGCGTCGCCTATGAGTAGGACAAAGGCGCATTTTTCCTTGATTTTGGCTATCCATCCGGTGTCATCCCCTTTTTTGGCCAACCCGCCGGCAATGAGAATGACAGGTGCCTCAACGGCATCCAATCCCACCAAGGCGGCATCGTAGTTAGTAGCTTTGCTGTCGTTAATATAATCCACCCCATTAATAGTCCTAACCAATTCTAGCCTATGGGGAACTCCTTTAAAGGTGGAGATGGCATCTACAATAGCCTGTTTATCTACACCAGCCAGTCTAGCGGCGGCTATTGCCATGAGGAGATTTTGTTGATTGTGTCTGCCTACCATTTTAAAGATGGAAACGGGGGCAATTAATTCTCTGAAGGCGACAATCCAGGAGTCTTCCAGATAAACACCCTTTTCCAAATCTCCTAACAGGTATTCTTTGCCTCTTATACTAGTCCAGTGTACATTTTTCCACTGTAGATTCAAGCCGAAGTTGTAGAGATGGGCGTCGTCAGCGTTAAGGATTTTTAAGTGTGAGCGTTCCAGGAGAGTTGCTTTTATGCGATGATAGTTTTCAATGGTTTTGTGTCTTTCTAGATGGTCAGGGGTGAAGGTAGTCCAGATGCCGATTTTGGGTGATAATTCAAAGGAGGATTCTATCTGATAGCTACTGATTTCCGCTACCACCCAGTCTAGGGGGTTGGTGATTGCTTCTAGGGCTAAATCACAGGCGGCATAGCCAATATTTCCGCAGGCTTTGGTTTTGAATCCCCCAGCTTTCAAGATAGCCTCTACCAGGGCAGTAGTGGTAGTTTTGCCGTTAGTGCCAGTTATGCCAATCCAGGGGTAGTCTTTGAGATACTGCCATGCCAACTCCATTTCCCCTATGGTTTTAATGCCTAGGGCGCGTGCCTTTTCCAGTATGGGTATGTCCCAAGGCACTCCTGGGCTAACTACAATTAAGTCTGGTATATTCTCTTCCAGGGAGGGTAAACTTCCCAGTTTGACAGTGATTTTTTCCTTCTCTAGGTTTTCCTTTTGGCTTAAGAGGGAGGGGGATTGGCTACTATCGTAAACAGTTACCTGATAATTTTTTTTGTGTAGGAGTCTGGCGGCGGCTAATCCTGATTTTCCTAAACCTATAACAAAAACTTTACTCATCGATGGTCCGAACAAATGAAAGTTTTTCTAGCTTTTATCCCTGTGATTTTAAAGATTATCTCCTATTTGTTTCCCTAGAGAGCCAATTTTGTTTTGCCTGACGCCAGAGTTTTTTGATTTTTAAATCCAAAGAGATTCCCCGTTGAGTAGGAACAACAATGGTATCACAAAAACGGTCATGAAAAGCGCGCTTCCCCTCCTCATCTATTAAAACACCAATACCGTCCAGGATAACCGGCACCAGTAACAGAAGCATTAAAAGGAAGTCATGGAAATTGATTTTCAAACCAACCATCGCCAGGAAGGAAATAAAGGCAATAATGGCCTCCCTTTTTGCTAGAATGTGTGCCGGCGGAATCCTCTGAAAACGAGCATCCATGATTTTCAAGTCCATTGCCCACCGCCCTAAACTTTGCCCTTTGTTGACGGAAACTACAATCACCCTGAGGATAAACCAAAGAAAAACAAAGACAATAAATTCCAAAAAAATATTTCTCACCAGGGAGGAGAACAGCCAAACAGTGATATAATCGATGAGAAAGGCATAGAATCGACGCTCCAGATTGGGGGCACGACGGTATTTGACTTCTTGGGGGTACATAGGAGTACAACCTGACACAGTCCAGGCGAAGGGGGCCTTGCTAGTCCCTATCTAAGTATAGCAGCTAGCAGTTGCCTCTTCCCAGAATATGACTTGTTGCCGGGGGATGATTTAATATTATTGTCCCCTACTTACCTTTCTGAGTTTCATGAGTATTATTAAGCAGCTACAGAATCAACTGAGGAATAAGGAGCGTTCGGCAGTAGAGATTACAGAGGAATACCTGAGTAGGATAGAGCAATTAGAGCCAAAACTGAAAAGCTTTTTGTGTGTCACCAGGGAGGAAGCATTGGCAACGGCAAGACAGGTGGACGAGAAAATAGCCAAGGGGGAGGAGCTTCCGCCATTAGCAGGAATCCCTATTGCTGTAAAGGACAACATTGTCACCCGGGGCATCCCTACCACTTGTGCTTCCAAGATTCTGGAGAACTTTATCCCCTGTTATGAGTCAACGGTAACCCAAAAACTCAGAAAGCAGTTGGCGGTGATAGTAGGGAAAACAAATCTAGACGAATTTGCCATGGGAAGCTCTACGGAAAACTCCGCCTATGGACGCACTGCTAACCCCTGGGATGTGGAAAGGGTGCCAGGGGGCTCATCAGGAGGCTCAGCGGCGGCAGTGGCGGCGAAAGAGTGTGTAGTGGCCCTGGGCTCGGACACGGGGGGTTCAATCCGTCAACCCGCCTCCTTTTGTGGCGTAGTGGGGCTAAAACCCACATATGGTTTAGTTTCCCGTTTTGGCTTGGTGGCCTATGCTTCTTCTCTGGATCAAATCGGGCCTTTTGGCCGTACAGTAGAGGACACTGCCATTTTATTACAGGCCATCGCCGGCCATGACCCCCATGACTCCACTAGTCTAAAAATAGAGGTGCCCGACTATACCCAATATTTTACCACCGACCTAAAGGGTCTCAAAATAGGTATAATCACAGAGACCTTTGCCTCCGGTTTAGACAGTCAGGTGGCAGACAGGGTTACCCAGGCCGTCAAGGAGTTGGAAAAACTGGGGGCGGAAGTAAAAGAGGTGTCTTGTCCCCGTTTCCGTTATGGCTTGCCCACCTATTATATCATTGCCCCTTCGGAAGCCAGTGCCAACCTTGCCCGTTACGATGGGGTTAAGTATGGCCTACGGGAGGATGCAGATAATCTCCTGGAGATGTACACCAAAACCAGGGCAAGGGGATTTGGTGCAGAGGTAAAACGTCGGATTATGTTGGGCACCTATGCCCTTTCTGCCGGCTATTACGACGCCTATTACCTGAAAGCCCAAAAGGTCCGTACCCTTATTAGACAGGATTTTGACAACGCCTTTACCCAGGTGGACGTTTTGGTATGCCCTACCTCCCCCACCACGGCCTTCAAAGCTGGGGAGAAAACCGCTAATCCCCTCAGTATGTACTTGTCCGACTTGATGACCATCCCTGTAAACCTGGCTGGGTTGCCCGGGATTAGCATCCCCTGTGGTTTTGACCACCAGAATTTGCCGGTGGGGATGCAACTGATTGGCAATGTCCTACGGGAAGACTTGTTGTTTAGGGTGGGTTACGCCTATCAGCAGGTCACCGACTGGCACACCCATACCCCCCCTAGCTAATAACTTCCCATAACCCACAAAAAAAGCCCCCCGGGGGGGCCTGTCCATAGCTTGTGGTTAGGAATTAGAGGGCGTTACCACGAGGCAGTACTTCTTCTGGGAAGACGAATTTTTCGTGAGGTTGATCTTGGGCCGCCATCCAGGCGCGCAATCCTTCGTTTAGTAGTATGTTCTTGGTGTAGAAGGTTTCAAACTCGGGGTCTTCTGCCGCCCTTAACTCCTGGGAGACGAAGTCATAGGCGCGCAGGTTAAAGGCCAATCCTACCACGCCGATAGCACTCATCCACAGGCCGGTTACCGGCACAA
>DVEF01000102.1 GCA_015295805.1 Geminocystis sp. M7585_C2015_104
AAATTAAGACTATGACCTACTATAGTACTAACCCTTATTTACCTTGGCAATGACTTCACCCCTCCCTTCTCATCTAAATCCAATTTGTCATAATCTTTAGTTTAGTTGGTATCCCATTGCTTACTTCCCTCCCTCTGAGTCATCCAGGGTCGTGATGACTTAAAATGGTCTAAAAAGGGAAATTGAAGCGACCAATCGCTGATTCCATTTAAATTAATGCCAATAGCTGCCTTTTCCTTTCTTTATCCCTGTTTTTCTCCCCTTTTACCCTTTGTCATCCCACTGCCTCCCTACTTCATTCCCCCAACAATCCCAACAAGACTATCACCAAACCCCATTTCTAATGTTTTCCATATTTTTCCTCCTCCAACATTTCTTCTCTTCTATGGCATACAGCTAATTATATGATTAATTCCCTTGACAAGGGTGCGGGGCTAATGATAAGATGGCGCCGTGGAAGACGGGTTGGGAGACTGTCGAAACAGTTGTGCTGTTCATTTTTTATTTGAGAAATTTCTATTTGAGAAATAAAATCAAGAAAGAGAATTACTGGGAAAAGGAGTGTAGGCGTTTTTTTGTGGCCTTATAGTTAGCAATAAGAAGGCGGCGAGAGGAGGAAGAAGAAGGGTAGGAGGGAGAGAGAAACAAGGCAGACAAACCACCACTAATAAGGGGGAAAATGGGATTAAACATGTTGTTAACAAGACAATCGATGGCAAAAAGGAGTAGGGAAACGGCAAGAGAGATAGTGGGGGAAATACGAGGATGCAGCCAGGTGTTGGGGGGAAAACGAAAACAGGTAATCAGCAAAACGGGGAGAATTAATAAAGCCATGACACTGGCCAAACCTAGCAAACCATTGACACCAAAGACAATAATCCAAAGACTGTCAGTAACAGTAACATCTACCCATTCTCCCAAATAATTCTCCTCGAAAACCCGATTACGCCCCCACCCCCCCCAGCCAAATAACCATCTCTCCCTCGCCTTGGTAGCCAGTATCTCCTCATTGTTTATTCTAAATTCAAAAGACTGTACCCGGTCAGGCTCAATTATAGTTTGACTGTATAATAGGTCCAACAATTTCTCTTTGGGGAAATTCCCACTAGCAGATAGAGTTAAGTACAAGACAATAATGCCAGAATAAACAAGCAAGGGTAAAGGCAAATTGAAAGAGATAAATCGGGGGAAAAAGAGGCAAATTAATCCTAACAAAAAAAGAATATAAGCCCCAGTAGACTTGCAAAGGATAAAGGTGACTAATAGAATGGCACAAACCCAGGAAATGGGAATATTCCAGATTTTCTTCACAGACTTAGACTGCCATAACCAAATAGCAACCAGGGTAGCAGTCATCATAAATACACCCAGCATCAAGCCATGTTGCAAAAACACCTGTGGGCGCCATCCCCCTAGCCTTTTTGTCTGCAAGAAGGAGTGGGGAAAATAACCATAAACAATCCTATGTAGCTGTGGACTCATTCTAATCTCATATAAGCATAAGGGCACATATAAAAGTCCTCCCTTGACAATACTTATGGCTAATTCCCTAAACCCCGAGGGGTTATTCAAGTATAGTCTGCCTATAAAGTAAGGTAACCCCCATTGAAATAACTGGCTGATAGACGAATTTATCCCGTCATACAAGCCCAACCCATTAGTCAGAGAAGAGAAAATGGGGCTAAAACCATACACTAATACCGGCAAATCCACCCAGCTGAATCGAAGGCGACGGAAAACCTTAGAATCATAAACGGCAACGGCAATCAATATCCCATAGCAAGTGGCAAAAATCTCCTTATAGTCGGGAATCAAAGGCATCTTAAAACCAGCCTTCCTCGGCAAGAATAAAAAACCGGCAATGAAGCTGACTATAGCCGCCTTTCTTGGAGGAAACTGGTTGAAAATATAGAAAACTACGGGCAGCCATAAGATTAGTGCCAATTGCGCCTGCGGTGACATGGTAAACTATATCTCCCCCTTTCTGGTACGCTCAATTGCCCTACATAACGCCTTTTCAAACAATTCTGCCGCCTCATCCCAAGTATAACTGGTAGCCGTTTTGTATGCTAGGGAGGACATTTTTTGCCACTCTTGTTGTGACATTTGTACTATTTCTTCAATAGCCCTTGCCATATCCTCAGGATTTTCCGGTTTTACTAGAATCCCCCCACCTTTGCTTAACAACTCCGGTGCTGCCCCTGCAGGAGTTCCTATTACAGGAGTACGACAAGCCATAGCTTCCAGAATAGGCAACCCGAAACCCTCCACCCTACTACCAAAAAGCCAGGCGTCACACTGGGCATATATATTTCTAATCTCATCCTGGGGTGGCAATCGATAATATACACACTTAGTAGGCAAAGGCAACCTAGGTAGAGGGGGTATAGTGCCAAACGCCACCAATCGTAGAGAAGGTATTCTCTCCGCTGCTATCCGAAAAGCCGTCAGACTAATATCACATCCCTTCCAGTATATATCAGAATACATTAGTCCTACAGTAGGAATCTCATTTTTTCCCCGTGGTGGCGCATAAAACTGCCGTAAATCCACGGCATCTGGAACTAAATCTACATTCTCATCCCCGTATTCCCTCCTCATCACCTCCACCAACCATCTGGAAACCGTCACCTTATGTAGTGGTAAACCATAAGTTGCTGCCGCCCTTTCCTTTGGCAAGTAGTCGTGTACCTCATGATGTCTTACCATGTAAACCTTTGCTCCCTTACTCCTAGACAACCCTGCCACCCACTCTGCGGTTTCCCACCAGGTTGCCACCACCACATCCGCATCCGGTAAATCCTCATCCCTCAAAGGCGGCAGATGGTTAACCACTATGGCTGGTATATCCACTTCTTCTACATAGGAAAATCTTGTTTGTCTTCCATTCCATCCCTTCCCCTTTAACCAATTCTTAATCCTTTGTTTCCAACCAGGACTTCGTTTCTTCGGACAATACAATTGTACCTCGTGTCCCCTTTTTTGCAGATGATACGCCAGAGTTACATTCGCACGAATTCCTCCCGCCAGATTTCCCTCCCAATTCGGCAACACAAACGTTACCCTCATTTCCCCTCCCTCCACTGCAATATATTCCTACACCCCCTCATTTTATCTCAACCCCCACACCCCAATTACCCCCCCGGACCCTTGACAAAACCCATGGCGGCAGGTGTAGAGACTGCCGGGGTTGCGCCTGGCCTTAATTTAAATGTAAATTTTTTTCAATAATATAGATTTAAGTGTGAAAGGCAAAATTAGAGAAAAAAGGGAAGAGGAAGAGAAAAGAGGAAGAAAAGGAGAAGACGAGAAAGGGCAAAAACAAAAATAAAAGAAAGTAGAACAATAGTGAGAAACAAATCTTGTCGGAAGAAAGAAAACCCCTCGCGCCAAAGGCCAAAAACACTGACAGAATAGTTGGGCATATCGTTAAAACCAATAGCAATAATACCCCAGAATAAATTGAATTTAATAATAGCAAAAGGGAAAACAGTAATCATGTATAAAAACTTTATAAAGACGGATAGTGTATGGTATTGAGGCTTGCCAAGAGAAAGAAGAATTTGACCCGTGCTAATACTGAGAATAAGTGGCCATAAACCCAAGGTTAAAATGGCAAACATCCAACCAGCATCCCGGTATCTCTCATCATATAGAATGTCAATTATAATGTCACTGAAACAGAAGAAAAAAGCTACCATAAGTGCAGACAATGCTAGTAAATGTCTTCTTTTTTCAAGAAGTTTCTCCAGAAAAATATCTCTGGGTAATACCTGTAACTGGTGAGACACGAGGGGGAAAATAACTTTGTCACTTAACCTATTGACTATCTGTCTGGGAATATCAGCAAAAGTAAAAGCAATGGTATAAACCCCCAAAATTTCTAAAGGTAACAGTTTACCTATGACAAGTCTGTCGGTTTGATTAGCCAAAAAAGTAATAGCAGTGGCAACAAAAATCCAACGTCCAAAGGAAAATAATTCCTTCAAACAATCTCTATCCCAAAGAAAAGTATGAGGGGTGGAAGAAAGAAGATGACTCCAAAATAATTTAACTATATTAGCCACCAAAGTGCCAAGGACCAATGCCCAAATAGTGGGTTTATAAAGGGCTATGGCAATCATCACCACAACCGCTATAATCTGGGTAACTATTTCCATGACAGTGAGTTTCCCTATTTCCACCCGTCTATTTAAAACCGCTAGGGAAGTAGAATTAAATCCGGCAATAAAAGTGTTACTACCCACTACGGGAATCAACCAGGAGAGTTCGGGTATTTTATAAAAATTCGCAATAGGCATGGCAATTACAAAGCAAATCAGCCATAGTGTAATACCTCTGATTACTTGTAAGGTCCAAGCAGTATTCAAAAATCTGGAGTCTTCCCCTCTAGGACTTCTAATTATGCTTGGATTTATACCAATGTCCGAAAATAGATTTAAACCAGTGATAAAAGTATAAACCAGTGCCATCAACCCAAATAACTCAGGCTTCAACAAACGGGTTAGAATTATGTTGTTTACCAGTCGAATGAATTGGGAAGCACCATAGCCTGCAACCGTCCATATACTACCCCTAATGGCCAATTGTTGCAAGGATGTATTAGATTGTTTTTCTTCCCCCATGGGTCAACTCAATTGTTGTCATAATCCATCATCATAAATTACCCTAACAGGAGGGCATACTCCAAAAACTATTTTTTTTTTCACAATAGGTTATAACAGACAGCATAATAACCAGAAGATAGCCCCGCAAACAACACTATACTTACCGCCAGTCATCCAAAGACAATATGCTACAATGGGTGTCTAGACTCAACTATAGGCATATCAGTAGCCCCTTAGACAACACCAAAACAGTCGCCAGTTGTCCAAATGCAAGGGATTTTCAATCAAGGCTTTTAAGGCATATTTTCTACATGTCTTAATATTGCCCCCTTGTAAACTCCACCAACCCCACTTACGGTAAATCTCCCCCCTACTCACCGGCTTTTGGGGGATTGTGACGCCAAAATCCCCAGCAACAGTTATACCTCTTCTCCTACAAGCATCCAATACCGCCTTCCTACAACCCCCCAGTTGGATATGACGGTATTTACCGCCAATGCTGTCCACATGGAGGCGATATTTCAACAGTATCTCAGGAAGGTTTGCCAGTTTGCCAATTTCTGCCAGTCTTAAAAACAAATCCAAATCCTCGGCATGGGAGTAGTGGCGATAACCACCAACTTTTTCCAAACTCTCTCTCCTTATAACAGCCGCGGGGTGAATTATCATACTGCCTACCCCCCGCAAATTCCCCTTATCTATCTCCTCATGGGTAAAACAGTCTCCAAAAGGCTTTATGGGCAAACCCTCTGCATCAATTGCTAACACTCTACAACCCACCGCAACGTATTCAGGATTGTTTTCTAAAAACTTTAGTTGCCTTTCCAGTCTCTCTTTTATAGCAATATCATCGGCATCCATTCTGGCAATGTATTTACCACGGGCTTGTTTAATCCCCTTATTGAGACAGTCTACTATCCCCCTATTTCTAACATTATTCAACAGTTTTATTCTAGAGTCTTTCTTGTAGAGGCTCTCTAGGATTTCCAAGGACTTGTCAGTGGACCCGTCATTGATTATAATAAGCTCAAAATCGGGGAGACTCTGTGCGAGAATACTCTCCACTGCCTCCTCTAGATATTTTTCCCCATTGTAAACGGGCATCACTACGGAAACTAGACAGTCTCTCATACTCTCCGGGTGGGTATAACTCCTCTCAAGGGACTAGTATAGATTATTGTTGCCGTTTATATTTGTCTTTTCGCATTTTACCTCGATGATAGTACAATTGTAACCATCACCCTGCCCCCCTTCTAGGTATTCCCCAGTTTCCCCTTGAAAGTTTTCCCGAAGGGGGAGGTTTCTCTCAGCAGTATTTTTATGCATCTCCAACTTCCCTTGTCTACCAAATGTTATCCGTGGTGGTGGATGATTTTTCTTGTCTAAAATGCCTTTTTAGTGTTTACTTTTTGCTCTGTTTTTGTTCCTGCTTGTATTTAAACCCCATCCTTTCAGTTAAAGTCTCAAATCCATTATTAATCATCTTATTATTAAGTATTCATGGTCTTTTGAATTCCTAGGTATACTCTCCCATACTTGCAATCTTCATGAAGCATTCTTCCTGTTATTGCTACCTTATTTCTTCTTCCTTTAATTTCTTTCTTTCTCTCATTTTTGCTACCTTATTAAAAATTTTTAATCAGTATTTCTATTTTTGATTTTTTCCTACCGCTCGCCTTACAGCTTATATACCTATTCGCTTCCAACTCTTTTATTCTGTAATTTTTATACAAGGCTTTTATAAATTCCGTGTTTGAGTTAGACAGCATTAAATAACAGCCCCTATTGTCAAGTTCCCTGAAAATTTCGGAAAGCTCTATTTGTTCCTTTTCTGAAAAATCGTATTTTGTATACTTTGTAAAAGAAGATGTCTTACTTATAGGGTGGTAGGGGGGGTCAAAATAAATAAAATCTCCTCTTCCTGCCCTATAACAAACCTCTTTGTAGTCGGTATTATAAATCTCTATATCTGCGCTGTTTAGGTATTCTGAAATTGATTCCAAATTTTCCTTGTCTACAATTTTGGGATTTTTATAATTACCAAAAGGTACATTAAACTCCCCTTTTGAATTTTCTCTGTACAATCCATTAAAACAGGTCTTGTTAAGATAAATAAAACGGCTCGCTCGCTTCACTTCTGATAAAAATTCTGGTCTTAACGCCCTTATTTTATAATAGTAAATGTGCTCATTTTTGTGATTTCTTAGCTCTATCAAAAGTTCTCCTAAATTTTCTTTTATAACTAAATAGGCGTTTATGAGCTCTTTGTTAATGTCATTTATTATAGCCTTTTGGGGCATAAGTTCAAACAATAAGGCCCCACCACCCACAAATGGTTCTATGTATCTATTAAAATGTTTTGGTATCTCCTTTTTTAAGGCGTTTACAAGCTGTCTTTTTCCTCCTGCCCATTTTACGAAGGGCTTTGGTTTCCTGTGTGTAGTAAATAGTGTTATCATAATTTTCCCTCTATGGCTCATTGACAGGTGTGGGAATAGTTTTCTGAGACTTTGAAGTCCGCTATATTTAACTCATTTTTTTCGTTTCATACCCCCATTGTTGCTGTTGCAACAGTATATTATTTATCCATTAATTGGGTAGTTTTTCCCAGGAGTTGGATAGTTTTTAAACATAACCTCCCTTTAGTTTTCTATGATTCTAATTTAGTCTTTATCTGTTGTTTTTCCACCTCTTCGGCTTTTCCAATTGTCCCACCCATTACGTTATATACTTTCCTGTATCATTTTAGATACCTAACACATTTTTTTTAGCTCTGCTCTTTAGCTATTATTTTCCCATACCCTCAATCTCTTCAAGTAGGTTTTCTCAGTTAACCAGCCGGCACACCTTGTCTTTTAGTCTTTTAGAAGTTCCAGACTTACCCCTAACCATAGGGGATAGTCTTTATATTATAGATTTTTTAGCTTTTTTCTGATATGCTTCTGACAGCCATCTCAAAACCTCATCTAACCACTCCGTTTATGATTCTACCTCGTAATCCTCAATTTTACAGGGGCGGAGATGGTTTATATTATACTATTATGCCTCACTTCTATATTTTACCTCCACGAATTTTATAACTTTGTGGCTTTATTTTTTTCTGATTATATTTCTTCGATTATCCCTGTTTTATCTCTTCTTTTTTTCTTAGAAAAATCCCTTTTTCTGACTAATTTTTATATATCTATATTTATGAAAATTGCACCTTATCTTCTATTATTAGCCGACAGCTTTCAGGGGTTTTCTTTTCGATTTTTTCCAATGCTTTTCTTCCCAACCCGTTTATTTTGGGAATATTCCTCAACTCCCCACGGCTGTTTTTCGTCTGTCAAAGCCGGGTTTATATTATCCTGCCTAGTCTAACTCCTTTCCTTTCCTTTTCCCTTTGTCCAGAATACAACTAACCAATTCCCCCTTGACAAAAGGATTGGGCAAATGTTAAGGAGGGGAAGCGGGGAAGACAGGTGCAAAGACTGTCAAAACGCTTGGGGTACAGTATTCTTTGTTGAGAATAAAAAGCAAAAGTATGGAGATTCACGAAAAGCAATATGGCGACAGAGAGGAAAAATAAGGCAGGGGGAGGGTGTAGGGGATAATACTGAGGGTTTAGAAAAATTTAGAAAGAGAAATGAGGGAAAAATAAGTAGAAAAAACGAGGCAAAAAGAGGAACAAAGTGGAAGAATGAGACCGGGACAAAAAAAGAGGAGAAAGAAAAACAAGAAAAGGGGAATTAAACATGAGGGAGAGATGATTACAACTAGGGGGGAAGAGTAAAATGAATGGGGGTGAGGGTTATACATATCCCATAAGTCAGATAATATCAACACAGTTTATACCCCTAAATGGGAATAATACCCCGGGAGAAGCAGGAGTAGGACTTGTGGCTAACCCCTATCCTGGGGGAGGGGGGGGAAATAATTATCTTCCGGAATACCCACAGGCTATTGACTTTAACCAGGCAAATATCTCCCCCTATAGTTATCAAGACGGATGGGGTGGCATTGAGACAAGCTATGAAATTCTAGAAGAGGGAAATACCATAAAACTATCTGGAAATGCCTGGAAAAAAATCTATTACCCATACAATGTAACTGAGGACACACTATTGAGTTTTGAATACCGCAGTCAAGGGGTAGGAGAAATACAAGGGATAGGAATAGAAACTGATGACATATACTCCCATTGGGATTTAAAATTTAGACTAGGGGGGACTGAAAGTGTCACTGGACTAGGAAACTTCAAATATGACTACACCCACCATCAGGGGAATGACTGGCAAAAATTTACTATCCCACTAGGTAATTACTATTCGGGAAACTTTAACTATCTAGTGTTATTCAATGACAATGATAATTCCGATTCCAACTCTGAGAGTTATTTTCGCAATCTGAGGATATATGAAAAGGATACCACTGCTCCTCAAGCAAGTATTGAAATACCTGTCTCTGTTTTTAGCGACGGGGAGTATCGTTTTTTTGTAACCTACACAGACAACTTTTCCCTAAACCTAGCCACCATAGACAACTATGACATTAGAGTGAGGGGGGAAAACGGCTTTGAACAATTAGCTAAAGTAGTTGAAATAAACAGCAACAATGGCAGCAATGTTAAAGTCACCTACTCCATCTCCGCCACAGATGGGAAATGGGATTTCAATGACAATGGCGTCTATCACTTTAGCCTAGAAAACAATCAAATAGGCGATACCAGCGGCAATTTCCTCCAAGGCTTTACCCTAGCCAGTGTATATGTCAACAGTGTCATAGATTTCAACAAGGCTGATATCACTTCCTTTGCCACCAGGGATGTCTCCAAAATCCATCAGGTAGACGACGACGGCAAAACCATCACCCTGAGGGGGAAAACTTGGAAAGCCATTCCCCTCAATTATACCGTTATTGACACCCCCAATCGCACCACCATCCTCGAGTTTGAATTCAACAGTAATCAAAGTGGATGGCTAAAGGGCATAGGTATTTCGACTACCGGTAACTCCCTCACAAACAAGGATGTGATATTCAATCTCTTTGGTAACGCCACCCGCAACAATTATATACCCATAGAGTATCAGGGGGAAGGCTGGCAAAAGATTACAATAGCTCTAGGTAAACATTACCAGGGTACCTTCAATTCCCTAGTACTCATCAATGACGATGGCAGCACCAAGGATATTAACTCATTTAGTGCCTTTCGAAATGTAAAGATTTATGACAGTTGGAACACGGCAACCCCAGTACAGCTGAACAATGTGGTAGTCAGCAATGTCAAAGCCAAGCAAAACCTGAGAAGAATAAACTTCAATGACTTTGACATCACCGGTTATGACCCAAAAGAAGACCTGGTAGGCAGTTATACCATCATAGATGGTGGCAAAGGATTAACCCTGACCGGCAACAGCTGGAAAAAAATTGAATTACCTCGTACTATTACACCAGATACGGTACTCACCTTAGAATTCTACAGCAGCCAGGTGGGGGAAATACATGCCATAGCCTTTGACAATGACAATAGTCTCGCCAACGGGGTTGCCTTCGCCTATCAGATAGCAGGGAGTGAATACTGGCGAGAGGGCAGCCGCGGAAAACTGTATGCTAGAGGATATCAAGAGGGGTGGCGAAGCTATTATATCAGACTGGGGGACTACCTGACCGGAAATGTTCAATACCTCATCCTAATCAATGACGATGACACCAATGCCAGTGCCAACAGTTACTTTCGCAATCTGGAAATATACGAAGAAGGACAACTGGTCAACGGTGACGCCAATCATCGCTTTACCGTCAGCTATGCTTCCCCCAATGGCGTCAACCCAGCCACTTTGGACCACAATGACATCCGCGTCACTGGGCCTAACAATTTCAACCAATTAGCTAAACTCCTAGGATATAGGGTGAGAGAAGATGGCTCAGTATGGGCCACCTACCAAATAAGTCCCCCCACCTCCCTGTGGAACCCAAGCCACAACGGCCAGTATACCATAACCCTGGAACCCGGTCAAGTCTTTGCCAACAATGGCCAGAGTCTGCCCGCCAAAACCCTAGGCACTTTCCAAGTCAATGTAAGCCAGTTACCCCTAGAAGGAGTCACCCCCATTTGGCATTCTGGATTTGAAAAAGGATATGCCATAGGCGAATGGCACTCTTATAACCAAAACTATTCTGACACAGGGGAGCCACTGCCGGGTAGAGGTTCCATGTGGACAGTCTTGTCAGCACAACAGGCTGCTGCCGAGGGGGTAGCTGTGGTGGAGGGCGATCGCATTTACAAAGGCCTGATTTATAACACCGCCCCAACAAACCATCGTCCCTATCCGGTCATCCACGTGGACGAAGTATCTAAAAACTATGTAAATGTCCCAGTGAAGCCCATTGTCAACAGATTTTATGTGTGGGCTGATTGGAACCCGGATGTAACACGCAACGACTGGCAGCACCTGGTTACCTATGCCAATAAAGACAACTGGGGGACGGTTTTGGTTTTGGTGATTAACTCCCACAACCGAGTACAACTAAACCACCTACAAGCGCCTCTAGGCGGCTATGGAGGGGGCAATGGTTGGGAATACGTCAACCCCGCCACCATGCCCCTAAGACAATGGGTACGTTTCACCACCTATCTAGACTATCAACAGGGGGTTCTATATGTATGGATGAATGGCCGACTCATTATCAGAGCAAGGGGGGGAAGACTGTTGGACGGACCCTCAGATTATCTGCTAAGGGCTCACTGGGGACTCTACGCCGGCGGCTACACTGATAATGGGGTGCAATACAACGACTCCATCCAACTCTGGACTCTAGACCAACCCCTGTCTGACCCCACCATGGAACCCCTCTCCCCCTACGATGGTCCCGGCTGGTAAATCACTTCAATTCCCTGATAATCCCCTTGACAGTCCTCCCACCGCCCTGCTAGGATGGGGGGGCCGTTTACCAGGTGGGAATTTTTGTCAAAAACAATGAAGTGGAAAAAGTGTCAGCAAAGAGAAAGGGGCCGGGGATAGATGAGAATAGATATCATATGTAGTGGGAGGCAAAAGCATAACCGGCGGACTTTTCACCTAGTGCTAAGAAAAATCACCCAAAGCCTAATTCTCAGCACCACCGGGAGGAGGAATAGTCTCCAAGGGTTTGCCAAGTCCTAGTCTGGCCATCTGCCAGGCGTGAAGAGACTTACGAAACTCTGGATCGTTATAACGGGGCATTCTTTGTAACATGGCAAGAAAATAACCAACCACAATAAGAATTCCACCAATGATATAAGGCCTCTCCCACATGCGATAAAAACCAATAGCAAAGATGTAAAGGGGATGAGTACCCATGAAATACTGACCCCGGCCCCAACGTAATCTACCTGTAATAATACCCTTCTCGGAAGAACCCATCAGCCGTTGGTGAATGAATTGAAGATTGGGATCATCAATACTACGAGTGCGCCACCCCTTCATCCTAGCGCGGTGAAAGGCAATGCCATCCCAATGCACCTCCCTCACAAAACCGCCGATGTCCTCAAAGCACTGTCGACGATAAAAGTTGATTTGTCCTGCCACCATGTCGTCAGCCATCCTCTCCTTAATTAGCTTTCCCCCCTCCAGTAAGTAAGGTTTGCCACTAGCCGCACCTAGGTGGGGATCTTTTTCAAAATAGGACAGAAGAGTAGCAAAATACTGGGGCTTGAACTCTAAATCTCCATCCAGTTTCCCAATATAGTCGTAGTCTTTCGTTTTTAGCCTCTCATACCCGTAATAAAATGCCTCCACCACCCCCGGCCCCACTGAACGTTTCCCTCTATCCGGTTTTCTAACTACGTGAATCCACGGATATTGCGCTGCCGCCCGTGCTAAAATCTCCGGGGTGCGATCCGTAGAACCATCATCCACAATAACCCATTCTACAGGAGTAATGGTCTGACTGACCACTGACTGGATAGTCTTCTCTAGGTACTTCTCCTCGTCACGCACAGGGGATATTAAAACAATTCTCCTACCTGGTTGAGTCATGGCTATATCACCATTGTGATATTCAGGGGAAGACTAAAAAATCCCCCTAGGACGTACCAGTAAAATCAAGATCATAATTAAAAGGGCTATTCCCAGTTTATAATCAGGCCCCACCAAAAATACACTCATCTCCTGGGCAACACCAATAATCAACCCCCCCGCAATAGCCCCATAAGGATTACCAATGCCCCCCATTATAACAGAAGCAAAAATGGGCAACAGCAGAAACCATCCCATATTAGGACGTACGGCAGTAATTAAACCGTATAGCCCCCCCGCTAAAGCCGTCAAAACACCCGTCACAACCCAGGTGAATAAGATTATCTGTTCCACATCAATACCTGATACCCTGGCTAAGTCTATATTGTCCGCTACTGCCCGCATCCCCTTGCCTATTTTAGTTTTTTGCAACAACAGGTGTAAACTAACAATGGCCACAATGGCCACCACAAACACTACCACCCAGTAGTAAGCAATCCTTATACCGCCTATGTCTAAAGCCTCCACCAGTGGCAGTCTATAATTTTGACTACTCCCACCCCAAATAAAGAGAATACCATTACGGACAAATAAGGCCAACCCAATAGACAAGATGATAAGACTGGTACTTGTAGCCCTTTTTCGGCGCATCGGCCCCCACAATAACTGTTCCGCCACTAACATGAAAAAGGTAGTAGCCACCATCGCCAGTAACAAAGACGGCCAAAAACTGATGCCCTGAGAATTTAGCCACCACGTCAAATAGGCCCCAAGGGTTAGAAAATCTCCATGGGCAAAATTGGAAAGACGTAATATGCCCAGGGTTAACGTCAACCCCACTGCCGCCAAGGCAATCACACTGCCCACCGCTATCCCATTGAAAAATGTCTGAACAAAGATTGCATCCATGAATCCCCTTATGATGTCAACCTCTTCAACTCTATTGTATCCCTTACTAACTACAGCGGTAGTTGCCTCCTACAATGGCAACAAGCCATTATAATAATCATTAGAATAAAATTAATCAACCATCTTACTACAACCGTAAAAGAATAAGTAATTTTGCCTACTGTCGGAGAAGAAAGTCAAAGCCTGTGACTTATAGCAACAAACGAACCAACCAAAAGGATTTGCCCAAAATAAACGAAAATATCCGCTACCCCAGAGTTCGACTAATTGACACCAATGGCGAGCAGTTGGGGATCTTTGACATTGAAGAGGCTAATCGTCTAGCGGAAGAAAGAGAATTGGACTTGGTACTGGTGAGCGAAAATGCCGATCCTCCTGTTTGTAAGATCATGGATTATGGGAAATACAAGTTCGAACAGGAGAAAAAGGCAAGGGCAATCCGCAAAAAACAACATACCGCCGAGATTAAAGAAGTTAAAATGAGTTACAAAATTGACGAACATGACTATCAGGTGCGTTTAAACCAAGCAAGACGCTTTTTGGGCGCAGGAGACAAGGTCAAAGCTACCATCAACTTCCGCGGCAGGGAGGCACAACACACACATCTGGGAGAGGAATTGTTAGAAAGGCTGGCAAAAGACTTGGCAGATGTGGCAGAGGTGCAACAAAAACCTAAAAAAGAAGGCAAAAATATCATTATGTTGTTATCTCCCAAAAAGTCCTAAAACCCCAACACAACCCTCCCCTTTTTTTTACTACCCCGCCTCCGTTTTTTCACTATCACGGGACAGTAGACAGGGTTTTGTAGTACTTTTGTTGAAATAAATAACTTAATAGGGCTAAAAAAAGGGAAAATAGATTGATTTAGAGGCTATCCCCTCTGGCCAGGTGGTAAAACACATAAAAAAATTGCCTCCCATTGAGAAGAAAATTCAAAGGGGGAGCATAGTGAGTTTAGAGCTAGATGTTGAGAGAAAGTTCGCCCTTTTTGCCCAGAATGCCCTGAGGACGCCAAAGCATTAGTAGTATTAGGATTAGGCCAATAACCATTACTCGGAAGGAGGCAACCTGGGCGGAGGTGAAAAAAGGTAGACTGCCGAAGAGAAAGCGGGTAAGAGAATCATAAGCCCAAAAAATAATAGCCCCTAACAAAACACCAGCATTATTACCAGCACCACCCAGTACTACAATAATCCAGGCATTAAAAGTCATCAGAGGCTCAAAGCTAGAAGGGTAAATAGTAGTCAACTGCCAACTGTAAAAAGCACCAGCAACCCCGGCAATGCCTCCCCCCAACATAAAGGCTTGGAGTTTATACCAGAAGACATTTTTGCCAAGAGATATAGCCACCTCCTCATCCTCCCTAATGGCTTTTAACACCCTACCCCACGGCGAATGTACCAGAGTTTCTAACCCCCAGTAAACCACCGCCAAGGCAATTAAGGTTAATAACATCAGGCCGGCTTTATAAGTGTAGTTATAAAGGGCAATTACTCCATTAACATAACAAACTAAGATAAAAATAACGGCAACGGCACCCCAAAAATAAGTGCTAAAACGACTAGGAGGTTGAAAACTTTTCCCTTGAATTTCCTGTGCCAGCTTTAGGCGTAATTTGAGGTTTTTAAACAGTTGCCAAAGGGCAAAAATTGCTAAGAAAGTAAGAGTGGCAATCATCACAAGTTTCCCAAAAAAATTCGGCTGAAAATTCCCCAAAGGCAAATTGTAACCCTGCAAACCAAAAGTGCCGTTAGTCAATTGTTCCTCATTTTGTACTATTAGACGCACCAACTCCCCGGCTCCAATGGTAACAATCGCTAAATAGTCTTCTCTTAGTTTTATACTACTAAAACCAATAATTAAACCAAACAAACAACAGGCTAAAACCGCTATCAACATGGATATAAACATTGGTACTCCAAGACGCATCTCCAACAAGACAGTAAAATAGGCGCCAAGGGTCAAAAAAGCCACATGGCCGAAGTTTATTAGCCCTGTAAACCCCCACTGCAAATTCAAACCCAAGGCAAAAAGGGCATAAATGCTAGCAGAAATTGTCAGGAAAACTAAATATTCAACCACCTTTTTTATTCCTACAGCTAAATAGAGCCTACCAGTAATATTAGATTTTAATGGATTAACAACCCCATTCCCCAATTGTAAATTCCCACAGACCCTAATTTCCGGCATCCCCTCCTTGAGATTACTGATATGATTAGTTGTTATATTCTAGATGGGAGTAGCTAAACCATAAAACCGAGAACATGAAAATGTATCTAGTCCGTCATGGCATCGCCGAATTGAGGACTCCTGAGAAGGATGACGCAGAGAGAATCCTCACTAAAAAAGGCATTGCCAAAACTCAAGAAGTGGCGGAAAAACTCAGCCAGAAAAATGTAAAATTTGACATAATCCTCACTAGCCCCTATGTGAGGGCAAAGGAAACGGCAATTATCCTCCAAAAAGCCAAACTAAGTAAACAATTGCAGGAACACCCGGCATTGATGCCCGACGGGAATCTTCTAGAATTACTCAACTGGCTACAAACATCACCATACCACAGTGCAGAAAGTGTAGCCCTAGTAGGACACCAACCAGATCTGAGTCAATGGGCAGAACTTCTAATTTGGGGAAGGAGCGAAGAGAAAATTATTCTCAAAAAGGCCGGTATTATTGGTTTAAATGTCCCAGACTTGAACAACCCCCTAGGAAGGGCAGAAATGTTCCTACTGGTAAGTCCTAAGTGGATAATTGATTAAGGACAGGATGGAATAGAGTCAAAAATGATGTAAACCTAGTAGTCGAGGTATTGATTGCTATGACAGAGTACACCTGCGAATTTCGACCCGGTTTAGAAGGCGTCCCAGTAGCCAAATCCAGCATCAGTTATGTGGATGGCCAAAAAGGTATACTGGAATACAGGGGTATCAACATAGAAGAATTGGCGCAAAAAAGTACCTTCCTAGAGACAGCCTATCTTTTGATCTGGGGAAAACTACCCACCAGGGAAGAATTAGACCAGTTTCAGGAAGACATAAACCGTCATCGCCGGATTAAATACCAAATCCGGGACATGATGAAGTGCTTTCCTGAAACGGGACACCCCATGGACGCCCTGCAAACTGCTGCCGCTGCTTTGGGACTGTTCTACTCCCGCAAAGCCCAGCTAGAAGAAGAATACATCAGAGAGGCAGTGGTGCGTCTTTTGGCCAAAATCCCCACCATTGTGGCAGCCTTTGCCCAAATCAGAGAAGGCAATGACCCCGTCCAGCCAAAGGAAAATCTTAACTATGCCGCCAACTTCCTCTACATGCTCACGGAAAGGGAACCAGAACCCCTGGAGGCCAGGATCTTTGATGTTTGTCTCATGTTACATGCGGAGCATACAATGAACGCCTCTCCCTTCTCCGCCATGGTAACCGCCTCCACCCTCACTGATCCCTATGCAGTAGTGGCTTCCGCTGTGGGCACCCTAGCCGGCCCTCTCCATGGGGGGGCCAATGAAGAAGTGTTGTTAATGTTGGAAGAAATCGGCTCAGTAAAAAACGTCCGCCCCTACATCGAACACTGTATCGAGAACAAAAAGAAAATCATGGGCTTTGGCCATCGGGTCTATAAGGTAAAAGACCCCCGTGCTAAAATCCTCCAACAACTGGCAGAAAGACTGTTTGAACTCACCGGCTACGACGAATACTATGAGATCGCTTTGGAAGTAGAAAGGGTCGTAGAAGAAAAACTAGGTCATAAGGGGATTCATGCCAATGTGGACTTCTACTCCGGCCTAGTGTATCGGAAACTGGGTATCAAACCCGACCTGTTCACCTCCATGTTTGCCATCGCTAGGGTTGCCGGCTGGCTTGCCCATTGGAAAGAACAAATCTCCTACAACCGCATCTTCCGCCCCACCCAAATCTACGTCGGCGAACACAACCTCCCCTATATCCCCATTGACGAACGCTCCTAAACTCCTGCGGGCGTATGACGTAATGGTACGCCCCTTTTTCCCCACCTAGTTAACATTTTTTTACCTCTCTACTTTTGCAGGCAGACGACAATGTGATAAATTTTTGGATAGGCCGGACATATATTTATTTTTTAAAAGGCCTTTATTTTAGTTTTTTATTATAAATATTTTGTTGTTTCTTTGGAAAAGCCCTTTATTTTTAACTCAAAAAAAGGGATAAATAGGCAGGATAGAAGCAGAGGAGATATTTGCGTTTTTGCTGGGTATATGTTGCCGCCAGTAGCGAGTAAAAAAATGCAGGCATGGATTAGAAGTAGGCATCTGATTTGTAAGAATAACTTACTGGTTTTTGAGACTTTTGATTATTCTGCCGTAGAAAAGTTTGAAGAATGTGTAAAATCTCTAGGAGGTGAACTATTATCCGTGGAAGTGTTGAGACGGGTCTGGCGAGGGAATCATCGGCAAGTATTACTATACCAGGCAAAAGCTTCTCTCTCCTCGCCAAATCATCCCATCAAACAGTACTGGTATGAAAAAGGAAGTCTTTACACCCGCTTCGATGATTCTTGTTGACGGCATAAATCTACGAGGGTTGACTTTTAAGATAGTTGAGAAATTCCATTAACTCCTCGTCGGTGAGCAAATGACGGGATTTTTTACCATAGGTCTCCAGTAAGTATTTTTTACCGTCCTCTTGGGTCCAACCCAGACGTTTCATCTCCCGCGTAGTCTCCTCAATAATCTGACTAAAGTCAATGGTTTCACTGGCCTCCTCCTCCCCTCCCCCTCCTACCGCCGGCTGTTGCCTCGAAAGAGAAGTCTCAAAACTACTAGTACCCCCCTGGTTGGACAACGAGGATTTAGAAACACCAGAGTATAACGTGGTAGTAGCCCGCTGTACGGAGGCTCCACCAGAGGGAGGAGACGCAATGGTACTATTTTCTCGCTGTGGGGAAGAAATCCCACTAGGGGGGGAGGATATAACAGGGGTTGTCACCCCAACAAGGGCCGGGGCATCATCGTAGGTAGGTCTATCAGCCGCAGAAGAAGTGGGCCGGGGCGGGGTCTTTTCCTTTTCGACCTCAGTAGAGGTTTTTGTAGTATGGTTATAATTGGGAAATCTTTCCTCAAGGTGTTGCAATTGGAAGTAAAAGTCTATAACCCTTTGGCGGGCTCTATCTTCCGCATCCTCCACCGTGTGAGCCGCGGCAAGGGCAGTTGTGATAGTATTTTGTTGAGCACAAAGGGACGCCCTTACGATATAATTGCCACCGGTGACAGTAATCAGCTCGGTAGTGAGGGCAAAGCGAGTTTCTGTCATAGAGAACAATGCATCCGGACAAGAGTTTGAGTACAATTATATTAAGCCAGTCTCCCATGTGGCGGGAAAAGAAGACAAGGAATGAGGTATAGTACTAGGGAGAGGAACAGGAGTTTTCCCCTTTCCCCTTGCGGGTGTGCCCTTATGACCCAGCTGTGGGCCGCATCATACAAGTTCCGCCCCTTCACCTCTTTCTTATGAGAATTTCCTATGAGAGTAGCCCGAGCAGGGTGTATTATGAACAATACCCGTAAGCCACCCCCGCAGGCCCCCTTTTACAGTTAAAACACCACAGGTCATAAACCCACCACTTGAGGGGATAACTGAAAACTCGTCCTCTTCCCTTTTACCTTTCAGTACCATTATAGCTAGTAAGAAAAGGACATAGTAAATGGAGTTCTCTATCGCTACAATTCTTTCCCTTTTAAGCCCAGATAAACTAGTATCCGGAAAACAGATTGAGAAAAAATTGGGCTGTGAAGACGAAAAAGACATCGAAAAACTACAAATAGCCCTAGACGTGTTAGAAAGAATTGGTGTGCTCACCAAAGAGTTTGGCAAGTACCGCCGGTGTATAGAAAAGGACGTGGTGGAGGCCAAACTACGCTGTTCCAGTAAGGGCTTCTGCTTCGCCATTCAGGATGACGAGGATGCCGATGACATTTACATCCGGGAAACCCATCTTAGCAATGCCTGGAATGGCGATCGGGTTCTGGTGAAAATAATAAAAGAGGGCACCCGTCGTCGCTCTCCAGAAGGAGAAGTCAAGGTCATCCTGGAAAGGGCAAACCCCTCCGTTTTAGCCCGGGTTGTTCAAGACGAAAATGGGGATTACATGGCAGTGCCCCTAGACGACCGTCTCCTCTTTGAAATCAAGCTGAAAGAAAACGGAATCCCATTAGCGGAAACCGTTGACCATCTAGTGCATGTAGGAATATTGCGCTACCCTATAGGACAAAAACCTCCTATTGGCAAAGTGCTAAGAGTTTTAGGTAGTGACGCCGCCGCCGCCGCCGACATCGATATTGTCTCCTCAAAGCACGACTTGCCCCATGAATTCCCAGAAAAAGTCCTCGCCCAAGCCAGTTCCCTCAGCTGTGAAATCCCCCCACAGGAGTGGGAAAAACGCATAGACTTAAGGGAGCTCCTCACTATTACCATTGAACCGGATGTGATGACAGAACAAGACCTGTTCCGGGAAACCGCCCTCTCCCTGGAAAAGGCAGAAGACAATAGGTGGATTTTAGGGGTTCATATTGCCGATGTGGCTCACTTTGTGCCGGAGGATACCCCCCTGGATAGAGAGGCCAGAAAAAGGGGCACCGCTGTCCATTTGGGCCACAAAATTATCCCCTTGTTCCCCAAACAAGTCCAAGAGTGTGCCTCTCTTATCCCCAATCAAGAGCGTCTGGCTATTTCTGTCCTAGTCACTCTGGACGACAATGGAGAGGTGCTGGGGTATCACATCAAACCTAGCATCGTCAGGGTGGACCACCAATTGACCTACAAACAAGTACAAACCATGATCAGCACCAACAGTGCCAAACCCGGCCTGGAGTCCACTCTGGAATTATTGAATCATCTTTTGTTTGAAATTAGCCCCACAGTCAAGGCCAGACGTCTTCAAAAAGGGGGTTTTGATATTCTTCTGGACGACGTCACCTCCTATTTTAAAGACGAGGGGAGAATTGGTGCCATCGCCTCTTATCCCAGTCTCCCCATCTTGTCTCTCCTCACCGAGTTAATGGTATTGGTGGGAAGGCTAGTAGCGGAACACTTCCAGCATTTACAAATCCCCGCCATATATTGTAGTCAGGGCAAACCAGATTGGGATGAATTGGAGGATCTACTGAAACTAGTGGCCAATCTCGGACTCAAATTCCAACTGGAATCCGAGGATGAAATCTACCCCATGGACTACTACAGACTAACGCAGGCCTTCAGCAATTCGGAACAGGAGAAGATTTTACAACATGAGAAGATATTACACCACCTACTGCTCAACTCCCTCAAGTCCAATAAATACACCCTACACCCGGCACCCCATTTTGGTCTAGCCCTGGATAGTTATACCCACTGCCTGTCCCCCGGACAACGGTATGTGGATTTAGTCAATCAACGTATTCTGAAAAAGGTCTTTGAACAGGGAAGAGATCGTCGCACCACTCGTGTAAAAGAAGGGGTTGACTTGACCAGCAGTAGTTGCCATGGACAAATCCACTGGAAGGTATTACCTCCAGAAACCGAGTCCGAACTGGAGGCCGACTTACACTCCATTATCAGTCACCTCAATGAGAGGGAGAAAATAGCAGAGGATGCAGAAAGGGATTTAGCCGGCCTTAAGAAGGCAGAAAAAATGAAGGACTGTACCGGCAAAGTATTTCGTGGTTTAATTACCGGAGTACAATCCTATGGCTTTTTCGTCCAAATAATAGAAGAGGAGTTGCATCGGGAAAAGCCCCTACTGGTAGAGGGACTAGTCCATGTTAGTTCCCTTAAGGATGATTGGTATGAGTATCTGCCAAAATACTCCTGTTTAGTGGGCAGAAGAAATCGTCTGGTTTACCGTCTCGGCGACGAGGTAGAAGTGGAGGTGAAAAGTGTAGACTACTACCGTCAACAAATAGATCTAGTAGTTGTCCGTGGTGGAACTGTTGTCTCAGAAGACCATTTTGAAGAATAGTTGACCCCTCTTGACACCAGTTCCCTGTCAGGGGAAAATTGGGGCTGAATATCCACATCAGGGGGACTGCAATCAACATGTTGAAGAGACTCTTACTGTTTTTGTCCTTGCTAATCCTTCTAAGTGGTTGTGTTCGTTATGATGTGGGTATTCGGTTTCCCCAAGCCAATGGGGGAGAAATAGTCCAACATGTGAAATTGGGGCAACAGCTAGTCAATTTCAGTGGTGAGGAAGTCAATGAGTGGCTGAAAAGCATAGAACAAAGGGCCTCTTCATTAAACGGGAGGAGTAAACGTCTTAACGACTACGAATTGGTGGTGGCCATTCCCTTTTACAATGGCAAGGAGCTAGTAGAAAAATTCAATGAGTTTTTTGCCTCCTCCCCCGAGCCACAAAAAATCCCTAAGAAAAACCCCGACTATTTCAACCTATCTGCCAGGATGAACCTGGAGCAAAACAACTGGCTTTTTCTAGAGAGAAACGTCTTAGAATTTGAGGCAGATTTAACACCTCTAGCTCTGGTTTCCAAAGAAGGCAACATCATCATTTCCGGAGAAGATTTAATGGATTTGAGGTTCAAGTTGAATATCCCCCTGTTAGTAAAAATAGCAGGCGAGGGAGTCAAATGGCAAAAAACAGGAAACCAAGAGTACGAAATAAGACTGTCTCCAGGGAAAATAAACAGGATAAAAGCAGTTTTTTGGGTGCCTAATTATGTAGGGTTGGGCACTATGGCAATCATAATTTTCGTGAGCTTAGGGTACTATTTAAAATACAAAAAAATGCCCCTCCTAGAGGGGACAAGAGAAGGACTTTAAGCAAGACTTTGAGCCACCACAGCGGCTAGATAATTGCTCCAGTACCCCGTCAACTCGGGACTTTCGGCTTCCACCATCACGCGGATAAGAGGCTCAGTACCAGAGGCGCGAATTAACACCCTCCCCTGAGCTCCAAGGGCCGCCTCTGCATCAGCTATGGCCTTTTGGATGGCGTCACAGTTATGCCAGGAAGCGCGTTTTTTTTGATTTTCCACTCGGACGTTTTTCAGCACTTGAGGATAACGGGAGAAACTGTTGTCTACCAACTCGGCCAGACTAACGCCAGCTTGCTTGACGATAGAAGTCAATTGTAGCGCAGTCTGCAGACCATCACCGGAATAGTGGAAATGATGGCAGATAATATGGCCGGACTGTTCTCCTCCCAACATGGCACCAGTATCCCACATGGCAGTTTGGACATGTTGATCGCCAACGGGAGTACGGATTAATTTACCCCCCAGTTGTCGCCATGCCATTTCAAAACCCAAATTGGCCATCACTGTAGCCACTATGAGGTTGTCTGGCAATAGCTCCTTGGATTGCAGGTGTTTTCCCCATAAGTAGAGAATATAGTCGCCGCAGACTACTCTTCCCCGGGCGTCCACCCCCATAGCCCGATCAGCATCTCCATCAAAGGCAAAACCCAGATCAGCCTTATATTCCCTGACGGCCTGTTGTAACTTCTCCAGATGGGTAGAGCCACACTGGACGTTGATGCGCTCGCCATCTGGGGAGGAGTGGAGACAAATCACCTCCGCGCCCAGGGTTTCAAAGAGGAAAGGGGCTAATTCTACTGATGCCCCCCATGCCAAGTCCAACACAATACGCAGGCCGGAAAAATCCACACCCGCGGGGAGGGAATCCAAAAGAAACTTAGCATAGCGCTCGGTCAAGCAGTGTTGTTGTAGTACACTCCCACACTCGGAGGGATAGGGAAAAAGATGGCCATAGTAAATCTGACGGATGGCATTATCCATGGAGGTGGTAAGAAGAGAATCCAGCTTTTTGCCATCGCCACCGAAAAACTTAATGCCATTATCTGAGGGGGGATTATGACTGGCAGAAATCATGATGCCACCAACAGCCCCCGTAATATGAGCAAGATAGGCCACACAGGGAGTGGGACACAAACCCAAATGCCAAACCTCAAACCCCATGGCCGTCAAACCGGCGGTGATGGCCATGCTCAGCATATCACTAGAATTGCGAGAATCTTGGCCAATAATCACCACCCCACCAGGATAGAATTCCCGCCAAACCTTGCCCGCTGCAAGTCCCACCGCCAAAGCCAAATTGGGTGTTAACAACTCCCCCACCCTGCCTCTAATGCCATCAGTTCCAAATAGTTTCTCCGGCAACTGGCAATTCACTGAAGGGGGAGACGACCAAGACACTACCATTTTTGTTCCTCACACACAATTTTTAACAATAAATAGCTTATAACAGTTGCGTCTCTTCTCCCTAATTCAGTTTCGACGCTAGAGTTGCAATAAAAGTTTACATAGTATAGGATAGAGATGTAGTAACAAAAAAAAAATGGCAATTACCATTGTGGTTTTGGCAATTGTCCTGGTGGTGCTGTTGTTTTTGGGAGATGAGGACAACTGGGGAGGAGGCAAGGGGGAACCGGCCCTGGTGAGGGTTCCCGTAAAAAGTGAAAACCGGCTTCCCCCGACTGCAACTAGAAGAAGGTTTTATTTGCGGGGTTGAATTAAGCCATAGCCGCCGTGGTTACGCTCATAGATGACGTTGATTTCGCCGGTTTCCTTGTTGCGGAACATGTAAAAGTCATGGTCTACCAACTGCAGCTGTTCCAGGGCCTCTTCTACAGTCATCTCTGGCATAGCAAAATACTTCACCCGAACCACCTCCGGGGGTAATTGGGGCTGGCGAGAGCCTACCAGACTAGCTTCTACCATTTTCTCCTCCACCGCATTTACAGTCTTCTCGGTGGTGTGGGTTTTCCTGGCCAAAATGCGTTCCTTGTACTTGCGGAGTTGACGGGCAATTTTATCAGAAACTAGGTCTATACTGGCGTAGAGGTTTTCACTATTTTCCTGGGCTCGGATCACGGTGCCATTGGCATAGACTGTCACTTCTGCCTTATGTTTGTTGCTGATGCGGGCGTTGCGTTCCACCGACAAGTGGACGTCCATTTTTGTGGCCAGATGTTGAAAGTGTTTAACCGCCTTTTCCAATTTTTTCTCTACATAATTCCGAATGGCATCGGTGACTTGGATATTATTACCCTGGATCAATAACTTCATAACTTACACTCCATTTTTTCGGTTTTGACTAGCTGTTTTTGGAAAGAAAACAGAGAATTATGGAGAATTTTCTTTCCTCAAGAGGCCTTTTTTCCCCCCCTTTTTTCCTCCTCGCTTGGAGGGTTGAGGAGGACGGAGCTAGGGAAACACCATTAATACCTGAGCCTGCCACACCAGAAAATCGCCCTGAGGACGCCGCGGTCGGACATATTTTTTGCCAGGTTTTGTTTTTTTTATTTCCCCCTTTCTTTTTCCTTTTTCTATCTTCTAGATTAACACTTTTCTCGGTGGAAAAACAGTCAACTTTAAGTTATTTTTATGTTTTCTCAACCAATGTTAAGTTTTGTAAAAAGAGAAGGGGAAGAGGGGGGCAGTCAAAATTGACGCACTTGGGCTATGATCGAGTCAAAGGGAAAAACAGTCTTTCGTAAACTAGGAAGAAGACAGAACAAAATAAGGAATGACATTGAAACTCCCTCCCCAGATGCAAAAGATAACTGACGATCTGGACAAACTACTAGACGTAATGCCCCCTCGAATAAGACATGCCCTAGAGAAACACCCCAAGAAGGAGTCTCTCATTGAGATTGTCCTGGATTTGGGGAGACAGCCGGAGGCGCGTTTTTCGGAAGGGTCAGAGTATCTCAGTGACGAACTAGTCACCCGGGAGGACTTGGCCTATTGTGTGTCTAGGGTAGGTCATTTTAGCAGTGACAACAGGGCTGGCATTGAGCGGACTTTACACCGCATCTCCTGTATCCGCAACCGTCAGGGGGACATAATTGGTTTGACCTGTCGCATTGGCAGGGCGGTGTTTGGCACTATTGCCATGATTCGGGAGTTGGTGGAAAGTGGTCAGTCCATACTCCTGTTAGGCCGTCCCGGGGTAGGAAAAACCACGGCCTTGAGGGAGATTGCCCGTGTCTTGGCAGACGAACTGGGAAAAAGGGTGGTAATTATTGACACCTCCAATGAGATTGCCGGCGATGGGGATATTCCTCACCCCGCCATTGGAAGGGCGCGGCGCATGCAGGTGGCCCGTCCGGAATTGCAACATCAGGTGATGATAGAGGCGGTGGAAAACCACATGCCGGAGGTGATAATAATTGACGAAATTGGGACGGAGTTGGAGGCTTTAGCGGCACGGACTATTGCCGAAAGGGGAGTACAGCTAGTGGGGACTGCCCATGGCAACAGCCTGGAGAACTTGATTAAAAACCCCACCCTCTCAGATCTGATTGGAGGCATTCAGTCCGTAACCCTGGGGGATGAGGAGGCAAGGCGGCGGGGCTGTCAAAAAACAGTTTTAGAGAGGAAGGCACCACCTACTTTCCAAATTGCTATAGAAATGTGGGAAAGGCAAAAATGGGTGGTGCACGAGGATGTAGCCCACACGGTGGACTGTCTTCTCCGGGGTAAACAACCCATTCCCCAATTGAGACAAATTAATGAGCATGGGGAGGTGACCATAACAAGAGATCCCTCTTTGCTGCCGGCAAGAAAATTAAACTTGTTACAGCCCGCCAGTAATAGTATCGTGAGCAACAGTTCTTTTGATTTCCGTCCTCCCACCGGCCTGAGGGCTCAGGGTAAGATGGCACCAGTCCCCCCCCCGACAACGGCAGCCCATTTTGAGTTTGAGCAGATGCTAGAAGACTCGTGGTACAAGGAGGAGAAGGAGGGGGGAAAGATACGCACTCCGGGCCCTAATGGTGAGGACTTTCCCGTTTATGTCTATCCCTATGGCATAGGCAAAAGCAACTTAGAGCAGGTAATCGAGCTGTTCAAAATGCCCATAGTCCTAACTAAGGACATAGACAGTGCGGACGTACTCCTGGCGCTGCGATCTCAGGCGAAAAACAATTCCAAACTAGTGCAATTGGCAAAAGAAAGGCAGTTAACCATCAAGACTGTTAAGTCCAATAGCATCCCCCAAATTGTCCGCGCCCTGAGAGAACTGGTGGGGGAGGAAGAGGAAAACAAGCCACAGTCCTTGAATTTGGGACAATTCTTCACGGGGGACAGTGATGACGAACTGGAGGCCTTAGAAGAGGCTCGTCTAGCCGTAGAACAGATTGTTATTCCCCGAGGACAACCCGTCGAACTGTTGCCCCGCAACGCCAGAATCAGAAAAATGCAACACGAGTTGGTGGCCCACTATCGCCTCCGCTCAGACAGTTTTGGAGAGGAGCCCAATCGTCGTTTACGGATTTATCCAGCCTAAACGGGTGAGGTGGGGTTAACTATGTCTGTCAGGGAAGAGAGTAAACAGCAACTTGTTAATATAAACCTTCCCCACCACACCCCTCTTGTTGGTGGGAGGGGATGCATTCTGGTCGGAGGAGTTGTGGCCCTCTAGAGGGGCGTTACCTAGCGGGGTGGGGGTTTCATTCCCCTCCTCCTCTTGGGGGCGAGATTCCTCTTGGGGGCGAGATGGAGTTTGTTCCCCTTTCTCTTCCCAAGGGTCCTCCTGTAAGGCCTCTGTATTTTCCCCCTCATCCTTTTTTGCCACCGCCACTATTTCCTCTCTTCCCCCCGTTGTAGCCTCTGTGGCTTGTCCAGTCGCCCCTGCCACTGGGGAGGCTGAGGATGGAATACTGGGAACTAGGGAATGGGAATCGGGTTTACGGGAGGTATCCCCTATTATTGTCCCAGCAGAAATAACCGCATTGGCCGGCACGTCGGCCCGGTATACGGTCACCAAAGCCCCGAGGGACGCCTGAGCTCCTATAACACATGCTCCCACAATCAGACTACCAGCACCGAGAATGGCATTGGACTCCACCACTACATCCCCCCCTATAGCAGTAATAATCGTCCCCATGCCCAAACAGGCCCCACTTTTGATAACAATACGACTGCCCGGGGTTGCATTTAAGATGACACCAGGGGCAATTATTGCCGTGGGGTCTATGGTAACATCTCCTACTACCTTTGTGTTAGAAAGGCAGGGGACTTGAAGAACAGGTATAGACATCTCCCTACTGGTAAAGGAAACGGCGCAAGGGGGGTAATCCACACAGTAGCCCTAACTCTAATGTTGTATGCTAATCAAGTAATTCAAAAGGCCAAACAGAGGGGCGTACAGGGATAGATACGCCCAACTCCGCAAAAAGAGAGATTAAATTACGGTCTTTGGATGATGGTTTCTAGGACACGACGTTTGGCGGTGGGCTCAATGCCAATCAGACGTACATACTCCCCAGAGTGTTCTTTCAGACAGGCTTCCAGGGCTCGCAGCACCTCGGACTCATTACGACTTTGGATAGGGGCACAGGATTGCCAAGAGTTGGTTTTAAAGCGACGAACCGTGGCATGCTCAGTCCCGATTTGATAGCCTTGAGCCAGGAGGGAACGTACTTGGGACACCACTTCTGGGGACAAACTGGTGGTGGCAACAGCCCCGTTTACACTCTTGCCATTGCCGTTCACGTTTGTAGATTTACTATTTACAGAAGTGCTACTACCACCGGGGACACCGTCAGGGCGTTGGATAATCATCTCCAATACCCGGCGTTTAGCGGTGGGGTCAATGCCAATCAGGCGGACATATTCCCCATCATGTTCCTTAAGGCAGGCTTCCAAAGCGGCTATGACTTCCCGCTCATTCTTGCTCTGAATAGGGGCACAGGATTGCCAGGAATTAGTCTTAAAGCGACGGACTGTGGCATGCTCGGTGCCAATTTGATAGCCTTGAGCCAGAAGGGAACGCACCTGGGCGATGGCCTCCTGGCTGAGGCGGCCGCCAGTGGTAGTAGTCACCGAGGCGCCATTGTGGGAGGAGGTGGGAGCGGTGTAGTTATTTTTGTTTATCTCTGGACTACCGGAGCCGGGGCGTTGGATGATGGTTTCAGAAACACGACGTTTGCTGGCGGGATCGACCCCCACAATTTGGACATACTCCCCTTCAAACTGACGAAGATAGCCTTCAATGGCACTAATAGCCTCTTGAACGGACTTGGTGTTGATACTGCCCGCGGTGAGCCAGGATTTGGTCTTAAAGCGACGGGGGTTGGCGTGTTCTACCCCAATTTGATAACCCCCTTGGATTAGAGCCCGCACCTCGTCAGTCCAACTGGCATTACCGGCCCCACTGGTAGAAGCAGTATTGCTACTGTTAACAGTCACCCGAGTGGAGGGGGTGGTAGAAACAGAGGGGCTTTCCCCGGGGCGTTGGATAATGACCTCAGCAACACGGCGTTTGCCATTGGGGTCAATGCCAATGAGGCGAACATACTCCCCGGCATATTCCCGCAGCAGGGATTCCAACTCTCTGAGAATGGCTGCTTCCCCAGTAGCCCGCAGGGGTGCAGTCAACCAGGACTTGGTTTTAAAACGACGGGGGTTGGCATGTTCCACCCCGATTTGGTACCCCTGTCTTAAAAGGGAACGCACCTGGCCAGCAATATCTGTACTTACAGTCATAATCTCCCCCGAATCATTACTGAGTTGCGTGTTACTTTCGCCCAGGCGGGCACTTTCTGCCCTCACGGCATTTATACAGGCGGCATTTTCGATGCACTGATAGCCCATGGCAAGGGCCTCATTAATTTGAACCACGTGGGCGGCGAACTCCCTATCTTCTGGTTGGACATCCGGGAGGCGATCCGCCTGTTGCTGGGTGGTGATAATGGAGCCCGAGGGGACATACTTACCAGGGGGGATTTCCACATCCTGGATCAACACGTGCATCATTACGATGCAGCCATGCCCCACCCTGGCATTGAAAACAGTAGAACGGAACCCTATAAAACAATTATCCCCCACGTAAGCGGGGCCATGGATGAGAGCTAGGTGGGTTATACAGGTATTACGACCAATCCAGACAGAATACTCCTTCCCGTCGTCCCCCTTGACTCGTCCCTTTTCCAAACCGTGGATGACAACGCCGTCTTGAATGTTGCTGTTGTCGCCGATGTAGAAGGGAGTCCCCTCATCGGCCCGAATAGAAGTGCCGGGCGCAATGAGGACATTGGCCCCCACCCTCACATCCCCTATGAGGTTGGAAAAGGAGTGCACGTAGGCGGTCTCATGGATAGTCGGTTCCGCCAGGTTTCTCGACCAAGGGGTTGGGGGAGCTGCCATTATGGGAAAGCTCACGGCAAACCTCCGCTATAAGTAACTGTTAACAGGCACTGGAAACTATTTTTTCTCCTTCTTTTATAACCGGTTATATGGGAGCTACCAATAGGTTATGGTCAATATGGTCTTTCAGCCTCTTTCTTGCTGTAAATTAGTTCACCCCCCACAGTGACAGTGTCAATAATCCCCACCACCATGGCATCTACTGGCCGCTCATCTCCTATTTCCCTGCGGGCGGAACTGCCCCTGGTCACCAACACCCACTCATTTAACCCTGCCCCCACGGTATCCCCAGCCACCTCGTACTGGGGCAGGGGTTTCCCGTTGGCGTCGAGAAACTGTACCAGGAGCAGCTTTATCCCTGTCAGGGCCTTTGACTTGTGGTTACTTACAACTGTACCACAAACTCTAGCAATTTGCATCAGTATGTTTGTGTTTAAAAGTTTACGGGATAGGCAACCCCCGCAAATGGGGGGCTGTGCAACCCACATCCGGAAAACGTCAACCTAGGGGGGTTGATTTACCCGGCTAGGGGCGGCTCAGGGGGCGAGGATTAACACTTTCTCTGAACTGTTCTACCTCTTCGGTGTAACGGATTGGCAGGACGTACTCGAGGTTTTCATGGGGACGGGCGATGATGTGGTGGGACAAAACCTGTCCTCCTTTTACCCTTTTGGCATTTTCAATGCCAGCTGCCACGGATGCTTGTACTTCGGATACATCGCCCCTGACGATTACAGTGACGCGGCCACTGCCTATTTTTTCATAACCCACTAAGGTAACCCGGGCTGCCTTTACCATGGCGTCTGCCGCTTCTACCACCGCTGGAAAGCCCAGGGTTTCCACCATTCCAACTGCGATTGACATAGGCTTTTTTCTTCCCCTTTTTAGTATTACTTTCCTATATTCTTACTTGTATACTTAATAGTTACGGAACTGTTCTACCTCTTCAGTGTAACGAATTGGCAGGACATACTCGAGGTTCTCGTGGGGGCGGGCGATTATATGAGTGGACAGCACTTCCCCGCCGGGAACTCTGTTAGCCGATTCAATCCCCGCGGCCACAGAGGCTTGTACTTCCGATACATCGCCTCTTACTATTACTGTTACACGGCCACTGCCGATTTTTTCATACCCCACCAGGGTCACACGGGCGGCTTTCACCATGGCGTCTGCTGCCTCTACCACGGCTGGAAAGCCCAGGGTTTCAATCATTCCTACTGCGATTGGCATTTTCGTTCCCTTCCTACAATACTATTTCTACTCTCGCTGTCCAACTAGGGGTGACAACTCCATTACTTTTTTAAGCACGGAATATCCCCCTCTCTTTGGCCAGCTTTTTCATTAAAAACCTATCTAGATCAAGCATAAACAAGCATGGAACGTTTGACAAGATGAGTGACGATGATATTTATTAATCTTTTCCTTAACTATAATTAATAGTCAATTTCTCCTATACTACCATAGTAAACCTGGAGTATACCCCACTACCAACTTACCCTTTCCCTTGTACTTTGCAATTTTCCCGTTTCTTCCCCTCCCAGCTGTTGTTAGTGTCCTTGTTCCACCATTGTCTCTTCCTCCGTCACACTTTTACCACTAGGCTCATAGTCTTTTCTATTTTTTTTTCTGGGGTATGTATTCGTTAAATTTGTGGTACAATGTACCCAGCAAATTTTCCTTTTTTATCCTTGGCATTATCAGCTTATAAAAATCGGCTGTGGAAACAATTTATATGTCAGAACATTTTTCCTGGGAATCCTGCTTCTATTCCCTGGCGGATGCCATATTTTTTCAGCTTAAAAATGGGGAAATATTAACCATTAGCTTCTGGGGGGAAAGAACCCATTTTATTCGCTTTAATAACAGCAAAATTCGTCAAAATGGAGTGGTTATAGATGGCAATCTAAAGCTCAATTTAATCGCTAACAGACGTCAGGCATCTGTAACGATACCCCTCAGTGGCGATAGGGATAGGGATAAAAAAATAGCGGAGAATGGTCTGGAGTATTTAAGGACAGAAATAGAAAATGCACCGGAGGATGAATACATTGTATATCCCCGAGAAAATCCCTCATCAAAAGAAGTATACCAAGGGAATGTATTGGGAGAAGACGATGTATTTGAAAAAATATTAAAACCAGTGGAAGATGTGGATTTTACTGGGCTGTATGCCGGGGGAAATATGGCAAGAGGATACGCCAATTCTCTAGGTCAGACCAACTGGTTTTCCACAGATTCCTTCTTTGTAGACTATTCCCTGATAGATGAAAACCAAAAAGCAATAAAAGGCACTTTTTCTGGGAGAAACTGGGTGACTGAGGAGTATGAAAAGCAGATAAACTCAAAAAGGAAACAACTGGAAAAATTAAAACTTCCCCAAAGGGAAATAAAACCAGGACGTTATCGTGTATACTTAGAACCGGCGGCGGTGGCAGAATTGTTGGAAATGTTCTCCTGGGGGGCAATATCAGAAGCCTCTTTGCAACAGGGAGGCAGTGCTTTAGCTAGGTTGCGCCAAGGAAAAACACTTTCTCCCTTGTTCAATCTGAAGGAAAATTTTACCAGGGGAGATGTGCCCCGCTTCAATGAATTTGGTGAGATTTCTCCCCAAGAATTGCCCCTAATTATACAGGGAAGATTGGTTAACACTCTTGTTAATGGTCGCACTGCTTTGGAGTACAATTTAGTGTCCAATGGTGCTAATAGTAGTGAAAGTTTAAGGGCTCCAGAAATCGCACCGGGGAATTTGACTGAGGAGGAAATTCTGAAAAGTTTAGACACAGGATTATATATCTCGAATCTACACTATCTTAACTGGAGTGATAGACAAGAAGGCAAAATTACCGGCATGACCCGTTATGGGTGTTTTTGGGTAGAAAAAGGAGAAATTGTAGCCACCATTAAGAATTTACGTTTTGACGAATCATTGTATTTGTTTTTCGGAGAAAATCTCATGGCACTTACCAATTTTAGTCAGTTCATACCCAACACTAGCACCTATGAATCTCGCAGTTTGGGGGGAAAGATTGTACCCGGGGCACTGATAGAAGATTTTACATTTACTCTATAGATAGGGGGAGTAGTAGGATGATAGGGAAATTAATTCCTCCGTAACCGACGGGAGAATATGTATTTGTGGCAAATTTGAACTTGTATGCCTCCGCCCTCTGTGAGGAGTTGGCCACCCAGTTACCAAGGGGAAGACAGTTAAAAATCCTAGATATTCACCCCAATGAGAAAGTGGCAAGAGTCTGTAGGGTAGAGGGCAAATATGGAGCTTGGTTACCCCTAATGTACACCTATTAAAGCCGGCAGAAAAACCCTATCAGCCTGTTTTGATTTCTAGGGCAACCATTGAAATCCTCATCCCCCTAGTGATAGCATTTACCTACCGTGCCATGAATACCCCCCCAAAGGGGGAGTACAGTGGCTCCCTCAATTCAGAGCGCTTTTGCTACTGTATTTGCTACTGTAGGAGTATGGCTGCCCCGTGACTTTTATCAACGGGAAGCCTTTACCCTTAAAATCACAACAGAAGAGTTACAACCAGGGGATTTAATCTTTTTCGGCATCTCCCGTGTAGCTCATGTGGCCCTGTATCTGAGGGACGACAAGTATATTCACAGTTCGGGGAAAGGGATGGGCAATGATGGTATTGCCATAAATGTGTTAAGAGGGGATGCAGATAAAGTCAGTGCTAACTACTATGGTCAACCGTAAAGTTACGGGCGGGTGATGGAAAGTCTTGTCTGAAAACCCCAAATAACACCCTACGTGGAGACAGATGGTGGTAATATAATAGCAAGAATAAACTCTAGAGTAAAAGAAAAGTATGGAACTAATGGTACTACTGGCCAAATTGCCAGAAGCGTATCAGGCTTTTAAGCCTTTGATCGACGTGTTACCTGTGATACCCGTGTTTTTCCTATTGTTGGCCTTTGTTTGGCAAGCCGCTGTAGGTTTCAGATAAACTACATAGACAACCTCTACCCGTCCATAGCCTTAACCCATGCTTCTAAGGGGGCGTGGGTTTTTCCTTTTAATTTAACTTCATTTAACCTTAGCCATTGTCAAGGGAGAATTATTTTTTTTAAACTAGTAATCCCGAATTCCTGAGCTACTAGTCTTTCATTTATGGCAGGACACAGTAAATGGGCTAACATCAAAAGACAGAAGGCTAGGGTTGATGCCAAGAAGGGAAAGACTTTTACTCAACTTTCTCGTGCTATAATTGTAGCAGCTCGTAATGGAATACCAGATCCCAGTGCCAATTTTCAACTGCGCACCGCCATTGAGAGGGCAAAGGCGGCTGGGATGCCAAGTGAGAATATAGAAAGGGCAATCCAAAAAGGGGCAGGCACTTATGTAGACGAGGAAGCAGTTTTAGAGGAGATTAGATATGAGGGTTACGCGCCGGGAGGGGTGGCAGTATTAATTGAGGCACTGACAGACAACCGCAACCGCACAGCGGCTGATTTACGGGCTGCCTTTAACAAGAATGGGGGAAGAATGGGGGAGACTGGTTGTGTCAGTTGGATGTTTGAACGAAAGGGGGTTGTAACCATTGACGGCGCCGTTGATGAGGAGCACTTATTAGAAACCTGTGTCAATGCGGATGCCCTCAGCTATGAGATAATTCAGGAAGACGACTACAGAGGGGCAGAAGTGTTTACCACGGTGGAGGGATTGGAGAGAGTGAGTGAGGCTTTGAAAAGTGCAGGCTTTGCGGTAAAGGATGCTGAATTGCGCTGGATTCCCAAAAGTTATGTAGAAGTAAGCGATCCAGAGCAAATTAAGTTAATATTAAGGCTAATGGAAACATTAGAATCCCTGGATGACGTGCAGAATGTTACTGCCAACTTTGATCTTGTCACCTAGACTTTGTCAGCTAGAGGGAGAAAGTAGGTTGGGTATGTTTTTTCCTCCCTACACTCCCCTTCTCCCCAAACACCCCTCCCTCAGCCAGGTGGGGAAATTATAATTTGCGGGGTGGTACAATTGTCAGAATGGTCTTCTGGGGTTCATCCAACACAGTAACGCCCTCAGGAGGCGTTAAATTGCCCACACAGAAGTTTTTACCAATATCTACACCACTGATATCGGCTTCTATGAAGTCTGGAATCCTTTCAGGCAGACAACGGACTTTAACCTCTGTAAGCATTTGTTCCAGGATGCCGCCTTTTGTAAGCCCGACAGCCTGACCAACTATTTTCAGGGGTACTACTACCTCTACAGGTTTTTGACCAGAGGGGCAGAAGAAACTAATATGGTATAACTCCCTCTTCCAGGGGTGGGTTTGTACC